>NZ_WEII01000034.1:0-47529 GCF_009183805.1 Bacillus sp. B2-WWTP-C-10-Post-4
CTTTTTCTTCTTCCGTTACTTCTTCTGTCCCTTCTCTTTTCTGCTTCGCCAATGCTGCCGCTTTTGCTTTTGCAGCTGCTGCTGCCTTCGCCTTGGCTTTCGCTTTTTCTTCTTCCGTTACTTCTTCGGTTCCTTCTCTTTTCTGCTTCGCTAACGCTGCCGCTTTTGCTTCTTCTATAGTAATATCATCTTTTTTTGGTAGCGCTTTCTCTTTTTCTTGATCTTCTTCCTCAAGCTCACTTATTTCCGCCTCGTGTTTCGCTACAAGGCGTTTTCTCGCTTCTTCTTTTGCACGCCTAGCTGCTTCTTTTTTCAGCTCCTCTAAATCTTTATTTGGATTGCTCATTTATTCGTCACCTGCTTCCCGGTCTTTGCTTCGTAACGAATTTTTTCTTTTAATTTATTAATTCCATAAATTAAAGCAGCTGGATTTGGGGGACAACCAGGAATATACACATCAACTGGTACAATTTGGTCTACACCTTTCACAACAGCATATGAATTTACATACGGACCACCTGCTGTCGCACAAGATCCCATCGCAATAACCCATTTCGGTTCGGGCATTTGATCATATAAGCGCCGAACAATAGGAGCCATCTTCTTCGTTACCGTTCCCGATACAATCATGACGTCCGATTGCCTTGGTGAAGTCCGAAAAAATGACCCAAATCGATCTAAATCATAATGTGATGAACCTACTCCCATCATTTCAATTGCACAGCACGCCAGTCCGAATGTCATCGGCCATAAAGAATTGCTCCTCGCCCATCCTTTCAACTGTTCCAATGTAGAAAAAAAGATATTTCGTTCTAATTCTGCTCGCTCATTTGGATGTAATTCCTCAAAATTTATAACCATTGTAACACCTTCTTTTTCCAAGCATACGCTAATCCAACTAGCAACATTACAACAAAGATGAGCATTTCAATTAATGCAAATAAACCTAGCTTGTCATACGCAACAGCCCAAGGATATAAAAATAAAGTTTCTACATCAAAGATCACAAACAATAAAGCGAAAATATAATAACGAGCATGAAACCGAATATTTGCATCATGAAAAGGCTCAATTCCACTCTCATACGTCGTCGCCTTTGCTGCACTTGGTTTATTTGGGCGCAGCATCCTTCCTAATGTAAGAGCCACTACCGGCAGCAATATACCTAATAGCAAGAAAATCAAAACGATCATATAACTATTTTCATATACACTTGCCATTGTGAAACCCTCCCCCCTAAATTAAGAACAAGTTCACATAGTAAACAATATGTCCTAGTTGCAGTAATTATTATTTTTAAATTTTTCTAAATAATGCAACTATTCTAATCATTATAGCAAACTTCAAATTCCTATGTCGATATGTTGGGAGGCAGAAACAAGAATTATTAAAATCTATCTTTACAACTTGCTATAATTGTGCAAAATAAATATAAACTTATATATGCTTTTCAAGAAACCGTAGGTGATATAAATGAAAAAACAAACACATGTAAGTATTCTTATAAGCATTGTATTGCTGTCTATAACGCTTCACTATGTAGCGATGCCTTTTCTATATGAATACTCATTTTCTTTTCAGCTATTAATCGGAACGAGTACCCTATTAATTGATATTATCGCTTGTAGTTATATACTTTATTTTTCAAACATGAAAGAAGGGCTATCTCGTTTATTTTGGATCATATTATCTGTTGGAGCTCTCTCTTATTTTATCGGTGATATAGTCGTTGCCTATCAGCGTTTAATTGTAAAGGACTTCTATACGTTCGTTGATCCATCTGACTTTTTTTACTTACTTTTTTTAGTTAGCTTTACGTTTGCCTTTCTATACGAAATCATTTATAACCGAGATTTATTAGAAAAACTTTTTATGCTATGTGATATTTGTATTATCGTTACAGCCCAATTTACTTTAAGTTACTACTTACTTATTGAACGAACTATTCATATCTTTACAACATCCTATATCGACATATTTGTTCAACTTACCTATCCAATGGCTGATTTACTCTTTCTCTTAATAGGAATCAACCTTTTATTCAAACCACTATCCTTATTACCTAAAAAGGTCGGTGCACTTCTTGGCAGTGCTTTAATTTTATATGCTACTACAGATGCGATTTATGCGTATATAAAATACTTCATACCAGAGTATTCTATGTTTACAGTTACTCCTTTCTATCAAGTAACCTTAGTACTAGTAGCAATCGCCTGTATTCTCCATACAAAAAAGCCTGAAAAACAAGAACAAGTACTACTAACACCTAAAATTGGTGAATCAATCCGATTATCATTACCGTATATTTCGGTAGTAATGCTTATTGTTTTCATATTAGTTGAATACGTTTTTGCGCCTATTATAGTAATCGGACTTATAATAACTTTCTCTTTCGTTCTCATACGTCATAGTTTAGTTCGAAAACAAAATAAAATCTTATTGCTAGCTCAAATGCAATTCAACTCAGAACTCGAGAAACAAATTAAACTACGTACAGAAGATTTAGTAGAACAGAAAAATGAACTCTATCATAATCAACAAATGTTTAAATCTTTATACGAGCATCATCCAGATCCAATCTTCACATTAGATTTGTACGGTAATTTTCTCAAAGTAAATAACGCTGGTACTACTTTACTCGGTTATCAAACGAATGAATTATTAAACCAGCCTTACTATTCACTCATATACGAAGAAGATTTAGAAGAAATGATTAACGCCTTTCATCGCGTGAAAAAGGGGTATTCTATCTCTTTAGAAATACGGGCGTACCATAAAAACAGAGATATTTACTACTTGCACGTTACCGCCGTACCGATCTTTTTAAAGGAGAAAATTTCTGGGGTTTATTTAATGATTAAAGATATTACGGAAAGCAAACAACAACAAGAACAAATTAATTTCCTAGCATACCATGATACTTTAACAGAGCTTGCAAATCGACGTGCATTTCATCAACATTTAGAACAGGCAATTGCACGAGCAAAAATATCGAAAAAGCCTTTTGCTGTTATGTTTCTCGACCTAGACCGTTTTAAAGTTATTAATGATACCCTCGGTCATCGAGTAGGAGACCTGTTGCTCATCGCAGTAGCAAAAAGGCTCGAAAGAATAGCAACATCAAATATGAAACTCGCGCGGCTAGCTGGGGATGAGTTCACAATCCTTATCGAGAATTACAAAAAAAAGCCAGATGTCCAAAAAATAGCTGATAGGATTGTAGCGGCCATGAATGAGCCATTTGAAATCGAAAATCAACATTTACAAATCTCACCGAGCATCGGAATTGCAATATATCCTGAAGCAGGTGAAGATGCGCTATCCATTTTGCAGCATGCTGATATGGCCATGTACGAAGCAAAGAATAAAGGAAAAAACGGTAGCTCTCTTTACACGAAAGAACTATATAAAAAAATGGAACGAAAAGCTCGAATTGAAAAAGATTTGCCAATCGCTTTAGTAAACAAAGAATTTTATCTCGTTTATCAACCACAAATTGATACGACAACAAATAAAATTATCGGTGCTGAAGCTTTAATACGTTGGAAACACCCACTATTAGGTGACATTTCACCATGTGAGTTTATTCCAATTGTAGAAGAGACGCCACAAGTAGTCCCACTTGGACATTGGGTATTACAAGAAGCTTGTCTCCAATTAAAAATATGGCATACCTTTGGCTACCAAAATTTAAAAATAAGTGTTAATTTATCCGCAAAAGAATTCCGGCAAGATCAATTAATCGAAAACATTTCACAAATATTAAACGACGTGCAAGTCAATCCAAAATATGTAACACTTGAGTTAACAGAAAGAATTGCAATGATTGACGAGAAAGAAACGTTATTGAGACTGAAGCAATTAAAAGAATACGGTATCCAAACTTCCATTGATGACTTCGGTACTGGGTATTCTTCTCTTGCTTATTTATCAATTTTTCCAATCGACACATTAAAAGTACCGAGAGAATTTACACAATTAGCTGATCATCGTCCTGAAGAACGAGCCATCGTTTCTACAATACTTTCCCTCGCAAATACTTTAAATCTTTCAGTCGTTGCCGAAGGAATTGAAACCGAAAAACAGCTTAAGTTTCTGCAAAAACATAACTGTAAATATATGCAAGGTTACTATTTCAGTAAACCACTTACTAGTAATCAGTTTATAAAATTTCTACAAAAAACCCCCAGTATGAACAAATAATTCATACTGGGGATTTTATAATGCTAAATAGTTTTCTCAGAATAGTCTTCTGCGATCGCTTCGTAAAAAGCTGCAGATGTCGTATAGAAATATGGAATTAACCACAGGAATCCAATTCCTAATGTAATACAACTTAATATAAACCAGCCAATAAAACTTAAACATAAAATGAAATACTCCATCTTATGTCCATCCATCATACGACGACTTTCTGTAATAGCTTGGTTCAGTGAATACTCAGGATGATCGTTTATAATAAAGTATGTCATCGCATAAGAAAAAGATTTAATAATACCTGGAATAATGAACAATAACGTCCATAAAAAAAGATAAAGATTTACTAATAAATATAATAAAAATGATTTTAGAAATCTCTTTCCCTCTGAAAACCAAATGAATATATTACCAATACTAGCTTGCTTTTCACGAAGGATATTTAAACCAAGGTAATATCCACCTAAAGTTAACGGTCCAGTAACAAAAAATGTAAGAATATTCGTTGAAAGTGAACCATTTGTTTTTTGCCAACCGAAAATTAAAGAAAATCCCCAATCAACACTAAAACTAAAAGCCGTGATAAGAATTGAAATGAGTAGTGTAGCTCCAACAGCTAATCCCCATTTCCCTTCTAATGAATCTAGTGCTTCTCCTTTTAAATCACTGATCATGCGTAGCCTCGCCTCCTATACACAATAATTCTATTAGTATAGCATGTTCCTATTGAAATTCACCTTTTGAAATATAGCGATAAAAGTGTGCTGTCGTCGTACTCATATACGGACTAAGCCAAAGAAATCCTATTCCAAAAGTAAGAAGCGCTAAAATAGCCCATCCTATGAAGCTCAGCCATAAAAGAAACAAATCTAACTTATGACCCTTCATAAGATTCTTACTTTCCTTCATCGCCTGCGAAACACTATATTCTGGATTTTCAATCATCACATAGTACGTCAGTGCATAAGAAAAATACATCACAATCATACCAACAATTGAAATTGCTAATAGTACGAAGAAAGCTATTGCAAATGACGTATTCCCTTCTTCACCTAACAATGCAAATAAGCCTATTAACAGCATCGGAATCCATGTACCTGTATATAACAAAATCGCAAGCATTGCCCACATTGTTTTCATCATTCTTTTAAAGCCACGAAATCCTTCAAATAAGTAATCTACTTTAGCATCTTCTCGTTTACTAATCTGTAAAAATACATTTGTATAACCATATGACGTGATCCCATACGATGCGTTACTCAAAATTATTATAATGCAATAAAAAATTCCAAAGGTAATACCTGCTCCAATTGACATCGTTTCCTCTTCAAATGATCCAGTTAAGCTTGCAACTGAGAGAAATATAATAATTCCTGGAATTAATAGTATAAGCATTGCAGCCATCGAAACGACATAACTTAAAATAAAATATAAAATTGTTGATCCAACACCTAGTCCCCATTTTCCCTTTAAAGAGTACAATGCTTCTCGCTTCATTTCACCAATCATTGATTCATCCCCTTTATGAAATATAAATTGTTGTACACTTCTACTTATACAAGCATCAATATAATTATACCAGTTTTGTAAAATTATCCATAAAATACGCAAAAAAAATCCGTAAAGGCAAAGCCCTTACGGATTTTTTTACTTCATATCGGAAACGTTTAAACGGTTCACGGCACGTTGTAATGCCATTTCTGCACGTTTAAAGTCAACATGCGCTTGTTTATCTTGCAGACGTTGCTCAGCGCGACGCTTCGCTTCATTTGCGCGATGGATATCGATATGGTTTGCTTCTTCAGCAGATGATGATAATACAGTCACTTTATCTGGACGAACTTCGATAAAGCCACCGCTTACTGCTACATAATCAGTGTGTCCACCATTTTTCAGACGAACTGCACTAATTTTTAATGGTGCAACAGTTGGAATGTGACCTGGTAAGATCCCCATTTCCCCACTCTCTGCTTTTACACTTACCATTTCTACTTCTTTTTCGTAAACCGGTCCATCAGGAGTTACAATACTGACTGGAAATGTCTTCATACTTCGTCCCTCCTAAGGCCTTACGCCATCATTTTCTTCGCGTTTTCAATAACTTCTTCAATGCCACCTACTAAGCGGAATGCATCTTCTGGAAGGTCATCATATTTTCCTTCTAGAATTTCTTTGAAACCACTAACTGTATTCTTTACAGGTACGTAAGAACCTTTTTGACCTGTAAACTGCTCAGCTACGTGGAAGTTTTGAGATAAGAAGAATTGAATACGACGAGCACGATGTACAACTAACTTATCTTCTTCAGATAACTCATCCATACCTAAGATAGCGATGATATCTTGAAGCTCTTTATAACGTTGTAAAGTTTGCTGTACTTGACGAGCTACTTCATAATGTTCTTCTCCTACGATTTCTGGAGAAAGTGCACGCGATGTAGATGCTAATGGATCTACGGCTGGGTAAATACCCATTTGCGTTAAACGACGCTCTAAGTTTGTTGTTGCATCTAAGTGAGCGAACGTTGTAGCTGGTGCTGGGTCAGTATAGTCATCGGCTGGTACATATACCGCTTGGATAGACGTGATAGACCCTTTATTTGTAGATGTAATACGCTCTTGTAATTGACCCATTTCTGTTGCAAGTGTTGGTTGGTAACCTACCGCAGATGGCATACGACCAAGAAGGGCAGATACTTCAGAACCCGCTTGCGTGAAACGGAAGATGTTATCGATGAACAGAAGTACGTCTTGTCCTTGCTCATCACGGAAATGCTCAGCCATTGTTAAACCTGTTAATGCAACACGTTGACGTGCTCCAGGTGGCTCGTTCATTTGTCCGAATACCATCGCAGTTTTCTTGATTACGCCAGAATCGCTCATTTCGTGGTATAAGTCATTACCCTCACGAGTACGCTCACCTACACCAGCGAATACAGAGATACCACCGTGCTCTTGTGCGATGTTGTTAATTAATTCCTGAATTAATACTGTTTTACCTACGCCGGCACCACCGAATAGGCCGATCTTACCACCCTTAATGTAAGGAGCAAGTAAGTCTACTACTTTAATACCAGTTTCAAGAATTTCTACTTTAGTAGATAATTCTTCGAATGCAGGTGCTTGACGGTGAATTGGATCACGATGTACATCTGCAGGAACCTCACCATCTAAGTCAATTGCATCACCTAATACGTTAAATACGCGACCAAGTGTTACATCACCAACTGGTACAGAGATTGGTTTACCAGTATCTTCTACTTCTGTGCCACGAACAAGTCCATCTGTGGAAGACATTGCAACTGTACGAACTGTATCATCACCTAAATGAAGTGCAACTTCAAATGTTAAGTTAATACTTCCGTTTTCGTTGCTTTGTTTTACCGTAAGGGCGTTGTAGATTTCTGGTAGCTTTCCGCCATCAAACTTAACGTCTACAACCGGACCCATGATTTGCGTAACGCGCCCTTTATTCATCGGGTTCCCTCCTAGCTTTCTTTTAATTAGCCAACTTTCTACGAGCAGCTAGCTTTTAATTTTTTATTGGTTTATAGCTTACGCGACTCTTTTGACAGAGCCGCTTCCGCCTTTTATTGAATCTAGCTCCGGTGGCTAGAAGGGTCGGTCATTTCACCCCTTCCTACGAGGCAAAGAACACCTCTTTGTCAGGAGTTCCAATGCCCTCCCCTTCTGAGCAAGCCACCTACACTTTTTATTGAATCCAGCTCCAGCGGTTAGAATGTTCGGTGGCTTCGCTTTTTCCTACGAGGCACAAATCGCCTCTACGTCAAAAGCTCCATCCCCCTCTCATTCTGAACGAACCGCTTCCGCCTTTTAATACTATTCTAACGCTGCTGCTCCACCAACGATTTCCGTAATTTCTTGCGTAATCGCTGCCTGACGCGCACGGTTGAATGAAAGTGTAAGTGAATCGATAACTTCCATTGCGTTGTCTGTAGCACTCTTCATTGCTGTCATACGCGCTGCGTGTTCACTTGCTTTACCGTCTAGTAATGCACCGTACACTAAGCTTTCTGCGTATTGTGGCAATAGTACTTTTAAAATTTCTTCTTCAGAAGGTTCGAATTCATAAGCTGTCGTCGGTTTGTCAGACGCCACATCAGTAAGCGGTAAAATTTTATTTTCCGTTACCTCTTGTGAAATTTTACTTACGTAATGGTTGTAGTAGATGTACAGCTCATCATAAGCACCATCTGCAAACATCGCAATTGCTCGAGAAGCAAGGTCTTTAATATCAGTAAATGATGGGTGGTCAGATAATCCAACTACTTCATCAATAATGTTAAAGCCGCGACGTTTTAAATAATCACGTCCTAGTCGTCCAAGCACAATAATAGAATATTGGTTTGAATCCATATTATGACGTTCACGAATTACGTTACTTACTGTACGTAATACGTTACTGTTATAACCACCTGCTAGTCCGCGATCAGACGTAATAACGATGTATCCTGTACGCTTTACAGGACGCGCATTTAGCATTGGATGATTAATCCCTTTGCTTCCTTGCGCAATGCTCGCTACTACTTCTTGAATCTTTTCCATATACGGAACGAAAGATTTAGCATTTTGCTCTGCACGGTTTAACTTAGATGCAGATACCATCTCCATCGCTTTCGTAATTTGACTCGTTTTCTTTGTCGAGTTAATCTTCGCTTTTATATCGCGTAAAGATGCCACAGGTTTTCACCACCTTTTTTCCGGAAGTTGGCACGATTAGTAAGAATCCTCTTCCTAATCTACGTTGCAAGATATTCTTGCTCATGATTGAAGGAAAAGAATAGGTGCACCTACTCTTTTCCTTTACATGACCTTTAGCAATCTCAGAGCCCGAGATGCCTTTTATATATACTATCTAGCTCCAGCGGCTTGAATGCTCGGTGGCTTCACTTCTTCCTACGAGGCAAACACCGCCTCTTCGTCAGAAGCTCCATCCCCCTCACATTCACAACGAGCCGCTTCCGCTTTTATTAATCTAGTTCCGCCTCCTAGCCCCTTTCGTCTAAGAACCTTCCCCACAAGAAGGTAAAAAGCACCTTCTGTGAGAAAGAACCTTAGCCGATGGGGCTGAACAGTCGGCTTCACTTTTTATTATTATTCAGAAGCTACAAATACTTTTTTAAATCCATTGATTGCTGCTGCAAATTTGTCGTCATCCGCAAGTTTCTTAGTTGTGCGGATTTCTTCTAATAAGTCAGTCGCATTAGAATCTAACCAAGCATGGAATTCTTCTTCAAAACGAGTGATATCTACTACTGGGATATCATCTAGGAATCCACGTGTTAAAGCGTAAAGAATGATAACTTGTTTCTCTACACGTAATGGTTTGTGTAATCCTTGTTTTAATACCTCAACAGTACGAGCACCACGGTTTAATTTCGCTTGAGTTGCTTTATCAAGGTCAGAACCGAACTGAGCGAACGCTTCTAACTCACGGTAAGATGCAAGGTCAAGACGAAGTGTACCTGATACTTTACTCATTGCTTTAATCTGAGCAGATCCACCTACACGAGATACAGAAGTACCCGCATCGATCGCTGGACGTACGCCAGAGAAGAATAGGTCAGATTGTAAGAAGATTTGTCCATCCGTAATAGAAATTACGTTTGTTGGGATGTATGCTGATACGTCCCCTGCTTGTGTTTCGATGAAAGGTAGTGCAGTTAAAGAACCGCCGCCTTTTGCATCACTTAATTTTGCTGCACGCTCTAATAAGCGAGAATGTAAGTAGAATACATCCCCTGGGTAAGCTTCACGACCTGGAGGACGACGTAATAGTAATGACAGCTCACGGTAAGCCGCTGCTTGTTTTGATAAGTCATCATATACTACTAATACGTGTTTACCATTGTACATGAACTCTTCACCCATTGTTACACCAGCGTAAGGAGCTAGGTATAATAATGGAGCTGGTTGAGAAGCAGATGCAGTTACAACGATTGTGTACTCTAATGCACCGTGCTTACGTAGTGTTTCTACTACGTTACGTACAGTTGATTCTTTTTGTCCAATTGCTACGTAGATACAAATCATATCTTCATCTTTTTGGTTAATGATTGTATCAAGTGCAACTGCTGTTTTACCAGTTTGACGGTCACCAATGATTAACTCACGTTGACCACGGCCAATTGGTACAAGAGCATCGATCGCTTTAATACCTGTTTGAAGTGGCTCATGAACAGATTTACGATCCATTACACCTGGTGCTGGACTTTCAATTGGACGAGTGTTTGTTGTATTGATTGGGCCTAAACCATCAACTGGTTGACCTAATGGGTTTACAACACGACCAATTAGTTCTTTTCCTACCGGTACTTGCATGATGCGACCAGTACGACGAACTTCGTCACCTTCACGAATTTCTGTGTAAGGTCCTAAAATGATAATACCTACGTTATTTTCCTCTAAGTTTTGTGCTAGTCCCATAACGCCGTTAGAGAACTCTACAAGTTCACCAGCCATAACGTTATCAAGACCATGAGCACGCGCGATACCGTCACCAACTTGGATAACTGTACCAACATCACTAACTTCGATTTCAGACTGATAGTTCTCGATTTGTTGCTTTATCAGTGCGCTAATTTCTTCAGCTCTGATGCTCATGTGCTTCACCCCTATCTATTCTTCATTAATTCACGCTGAATACGTGCTAATTTTCCTTGTAAACTTCCGTCATAAATGCGATTTCCAATACGTACTTTAATTCCGCCTAGTAAATCTTCATCTACAACATTTTTCACGCGAATTGCATCTTTTCCTGTTCTCTTCGCAAATGCTTCTGCAATGTTAAGCTTCTCTTCTTCTGATAGAAGACGAGTAGAATATACAGTTGCGTCCGCTACGTTACGTTCTTCATTAGCAAGAACAACATATTCATCTGCAATTTCAGGTAAGATATCAATGCGTTTGTTATCAATTAAAATATATAACGTATTTAAAATAGATTCAGAAACAGATCCGAATACGTTTGCAAGAAACGTTTTCTTTTGTTCCTTTGAAATGTTCGGTTGCGTTAAAAAGCTATGTAGTTCTCCGTTCTTTACATAAACGTTTTGTACAAGGCGTAATTCCTCTTCAAACATTTCTAATACGTGTTTTTCTTTAGCAATTTTAAAAAGAGCGACAGCATAACGTTTTGCTACAATCCCATTGCTCATCGCGCTTCTCCTACTTCTTTAATATAATCGCGAATTAACTTCACTTGATCTTCTTCTTTTAATTCTTTTTCAATTACTTTAGAAGCAATTTGAACAGATAAAGAAGCAACTTGTTCTTGTAAAGCAGCAATTGCTTGCTCTTTTTCGCGTTGAATTTCTTGTACAGCAGATGCTTTAATTGATTCTGCTTCTTCTTTCGCAGCAGCAACAATAACATCTTTTTGATCTACAGCTTGCTTTTTCGCTCTTTCGATTAACTCTTGTGCTTCAACACGTGATTGTTTTAACATTTCACGTTGTTCTTCTACTAACTTCTTCGCCTCAGCATTACTTCTTTCTGCAGCGTCGATTTCATTAGTAACATGCTCTTCACGTTCTTTCATAATTCCCATTAAAGGACCCCACGCAAATTTGCGTAGCATTACTAATAGAAGTAAGAAAATGAACAATGTATAAGCAATCGTTCCAAATGGAATGGCAGCACCTAATAATAAAGTTGGCACAAGGATTCACTCCCTTCAAAATATCTAAATTGATCATATGAAAAAAAAAGACATACGTTTCATTCATAAAGCAATGGCGAAGAAAGTTCGGAAAAACACTCTTCGCCATCTATGTAAGGGGAGTCTCCCTTATTTGTTCATTACGATGAAAGCAATAACTACACCGATGATTGGAAGTGCCTCAACTAAAGCAACCCCGATGAACATAATTGTTTGAAGTGCGCCTTTTAGTTCTGGTTGACGAGCAACACCTTCGATTGTACGTGATACGATAAGACCGTTACCAATACCTGCACCTAATGCTGATAAACCAATTGCAATTGCAGCTGCGATTACACCTAAACTCATTTAATTTGTCCTCCTTTGTATTATAAAAAAATAAATTTTTTCTTACTTAAATTATATTAATGGTCATGGCTTACTTTATGAGCCATATAAACCATCGTTAACATAACGAAAATAAATGCTTGGATTGAACCAACGAATACACTGAATCCCATCCACGCTAACATAGGTACAAGTGCACCTAATGCGCCAAGGAATGATGCTCCGCCCAACTTAGCAAGTAATCCTAATAAGATCTCACCTGCATAAATGTTACCAAATAAACGAAGACCTAACGTTAATGTGTTAGCAAACTCCTCAATAACCTTTAATGGGAATAAGAATTTCATAGGTTGGAAATAACCTTTTACGTACTCTTTCGTACCCTTCATCTTAATTCCATAATAATGGGTGAGGGTAACTACCATCACGGCTAATGTTAATGTAACTGCTGGATCAGACGTTGGTGATCTCCACCATGCAATATGTTCGCCAGCTTCAGTTGCTGAATACATGAATGGTAAACCAAGGAAGTTCGATACGATGATAAACATGATAAGCGTAACGCCAAGCGTTAAGAAACGTCCACCTGTTTTCCAGTCCATCGTACTATTGATAATCCCTTTCACGAAGTCAAACACCCATTCCATGAAGTTTTGCATCCCGGTTGGGCGAAGAGCTAAGCTGCGAGTTCCGATAACAGCGATTAAGAAAACAATAACTGCTGCTACAGTAACCATCATAACTGATGACAAATCGAACGTTAAACCTAGAAATTCAACTAATTTACCGTGTTCCACTAGTAATTCACCTCTCTTCCCTGCTCTTATACTCTAAATAAAGAAAATCTATGATCATGACAAGGTATCCTGTCAGCAATCCTACACCTAGGCCCCACATCGCGATTAACTCTTGATATTTGGCTGCAAATAAAATTAATAACCCAATCGTGGCGAATCTTGAATATGTACTTACCGCTGTTGCCTTGAACTTCACGTTTTCTCCATTTGTTACGCGATCTAGCAGCTTGTCTGTTCTACGTGCAATGATGCGCAAACTAAGAAAACTGAAAATCGTCCCGATAATCAGTCCAAGAAATACATCCTTGTAAGAGGTAAATCCCCATCCTAGCACTAGAAGCGCAAGCAAGTAGTACATATATTTCTTTTGTCTTTGGACAAGTCCATGTACGTCTATCATCATTGCTCTCCCGAATAGTAATGTCGAATGAGTCGAATCATTGCGTATACCCCTGTTCCTAGTCCGAGTAATAACCCTATAATAAGAAACAACGGAAACGTTCCAACCTTATTATCAATCCACTGCCCACCAAAGATTCCAACAAGAATAGAACCGACTAATTGAGCAAGAATACCTGACATTAAAGCATAAGCTTTTATATGGCTGCGATCGTTTTTTTGCAAGGATTCATCCCTCCAATATGTAACCCTCATTCACGATGTGTTAATAATAACTCATTTTTTTGCATAAATCCTATACAAAACAAAAAGTTTACATTTTCGTCACGGAATAGATGTAATTTTGTCACTGAAAGCCCTACCATCTATCCCCGTTGTTAGCATACAATAGGGTATTAACAGTGTCAACGAGAAATCGTAAAAAATCTAAAAATTTGAGTATTAGGCATTTCCTCCCAAAAATGAAAACGTTCCCCTTCTAAATACTGGTTACATATATGCAATTTCTAACAGTTTTCTCTTTATAATAGAAGGAAATGTTCACAAGTTTGTCACTATTATATTTTCGAGATATAACGCTTTTCTTCCATAATATAGTGTTCCTCAGACGTAAGACTTCTATATTATATGTGAGGTGTATGCAACTTATGTTGTATATACGATGTATATTTATCCTCTCCCCCTCCCCTACTTGCTTACAACAAAAAAGACGAGCTGGGGAATCTCCCCTGCTCGTCAGTTGTCTTACTTCGTTCCGAATAAACGGTCACCAGCATCACCAAGACCTGGTACTACATATCCGTGGTCATTTAATTTCTCATCTAATGCTGCTACATAAATATCAACATCAGGATGTTCTTCTTGTACTACTTTTACCCCTTCTGGAGCTGCAACGATACACATTAATTTAATTTGTTTCGCACCGCGCTTTTTCAGAGAGTTAATTGCTTCAGCCGCAGAACCACCTGTTGCTAGCATCGGATCTAGTACGATAAAGTCACGCTCTTCTACATCCGTTGGAAGTTTCACATAGTATTCTACCGGTTGCAATGTTTTAGGGTCACGGTATAAACCAACGTGTCCTACTTTTGCTGCTGGAATTAATTTCAGAATTCCATCAACCATTCCTAAACCTGCACGTAAAATCGGAATTAAACCAAGTTTTTTACCAGCGATCACTTTTGTTGTCGCTTTGCTTACAGGTGTTTCAATTTCAATGTCCTTAAGTGGAAGGTCGCGAGTAATTTCGAAAGCCATTAAGCTTGCTACTTCGTCCACTAATTCACGAAAATCTTTCGTACCTGTATTCTTATCGCGAATATATGTAATCTTATGTTGAATTAACGGGTGATCAAATACATACAGTTTTCCCATGTGAATCTCTCCTTTAGATGATATTCATGCGTTTGCACGCTTTTTTACACTATTTACGATTGTAAAGAAAACGCTACTAATATTCAAGGGCAAATTTGGCAAAATCATGATTTTACGATGAATCTATCTAGTATCTTTACCAATTATGGGAGCTGTATCCTTCATTATATCGCCAAAATTTATTCATCATTTGTATACATACTTTAAAAATAATATATGTCCACAAAAAAGACCGCCAAAACAATTAAGTCTCGGCAGTCTTCTTCAATCTATTATAGATTTGGATACATTGTGAATTTGCTAGTTAACACTTCTACACGCTTACGTACTTCTTCTAATGCAGCTTCATTTTCATGATTTTTTAATGTATAAGCAATAAGTGACGCAATTTCATCCATTTCTTCTAAACCGAAACCACGAGATGTTACAGCTGCTGTACCGATACGTACACCACTTGTTACAAATGGGCTTGCTGTTTCAAATGGAATTGTATTTTTGTTCACTGTAATACCAACTTCATCTAATACGTGCTCTGCTACTTTACCTGTGATTTCTAAGTTACGAACATCAATCAAGATTAAGTGATTGTCTGTTCCGCCAGAAACAAGTGTAAGTCCTTCTTTTTGAAGACCTTCAGCTAAGCGGTTCGCATTGTTAATGATATTTTGTGCATATGTTTTGAAATCATCTTGAAGTGCTTCACCAAATGCAACAGCTTTTGCAGCGATTACGTGCATAAGTGGACCACCTTGAATACCAGGGAAGATTGATTTATCAATTTGTTTTGCAAATTGCTCTTCACATAAAATCATACCACCACGCGGACCACGTAACGTTTTATGTGTTGTCGTTGTAACGAAATGTGCATGTGGTACTGGATTTGGGTGTAAACCAGCAGCTACTAAACCAGCGATATGTGCCATATCAACCATTAAATAAGCGCCCACTTCATCTGCAATCTCACGGAATCGCTTGAAATCGATAACACGAGGGTATGCACTTGCACCTGCAACGATTAATTTTGGTTTATGTTCTTTCGCTTTTGCTAATACATCATCGTAATTAATACGGTGAGAGTCAGCATCCACGCCATATTCTACGAAATTATATTGTACTCCACTGAAGTTAACAGGGCTTCCGTGTGTTAAGTGACCACCATGAGATAAGTTCATACCAAGTACTGTATCGCCTTGCTCTAAAATCGTAAAGTATACTGCCATGTTCGCTTGTGCACCAGAGTGTGGTTGAACATTTACGTGCTCTGCGCCGAAAATTTCTTTCACGCGATCACGTGCGATATCTTCTACTACGTCTACGTGTTCACAGCCACCATAGTAACGTTTTCCAGGATATCCTTCAGCATACTTATTCGTTAAAACAGAACCTTGTGCCTCCATTACTGCTTCACTTACGAAGTTTTCCGAAGCAATTAACTCAATCTTTGAACGCTGTCTTCCTAGTTCTGCCTCAATTGCAGCAAATACCTTTTCATCTTGACGTTTTAAATGATCCACCAAAATCCCCCTTTTCTGAACGAATTACATCGATTCCCAACAGTTTTTTCTTATTTATTCAGAAAAAACGAAAATTCAGGTTGTAATTCTTTCGAACCTTCATGTTTTCAACTACATTCTAACATGACTTTCTATATCATAAAAGAAAAAAAAGACCGAAAATCGGTCTTTTCTTTCTTCTATTATAAAGTCAGACAACATACCTTTTATCTTATGATAAACAGTTACTATATGACTTCCTAATTTCTCATATTTAACGGCAAGTGGTAGTCTCTTCCACTGCCGCATAGACAGCACGCGCTCCACCAATTAGTTTTCCACGTGTTTTGGCCATCGTTACATGCGCACTTCCAATTGCCTTCACACTTGTACGAACCGGAACAGCTACATGCTTTAAATGCATACCGATAAATGTATCACCAATATCCATTCCTGCATCAGCTTTAATAAACTCAACTACTACCGGATCTTTCAAATTGTGATACGCGTATGTCCCCAATGCACCACCTGCTGATCTAACAGGCGTAACTGTTACAATTTCAAATTGATATTTTATCGCTACTTCTCTCTCAACTACTAAAGCACGGTTTAAATGCTCACAACATTGAAACGCTAATTCAATACCTGTTTGCTCTTGAAATTGTTTTAACTCAGAGAAAATCGCCTCTGCTACTTCCATCGTTCCTGATGTTCCAATTCTTTCGCCTAGCACTTCGCTCGTGCTACAACCCACTACAAAAATTTGACCGCTTTGTAATGAAGCTTGTTCTTGGAAATCAGAAAGCGACATTTGTAGCTGTTCTCTTACCTTTACGATTTCTGTCATTACGCCTCTTCCTTTCACAGGTTGGTTCACCAAATTATATTTCACACTACTGATAGTTAGAATCTATTACTTTGTTTCGTATGTTTTAATTTTTCCTACGCGGTTTTCGTGACGACCACCTTCATAGTCAGTTGTTAACCAGATTTTCGCGATATCACGCGCTAGACCAGCACCAATTACACGCTCACCCATCGCTAGCATATTAGTGTCATTATGCTCTCTCGTTGCTTTCGCGCTGAAAGTATCATGAACTAACGCACAACGGATACCATTTACTTTGTTTGCTGCGATTGACATACCAATGCCTGTCCCACAAACTAAAATACCACGATCTACTTCACCATTCGCTACCATTTCAGCTGCTGGAAACGCAAAGTCAGGGTAATCAACAGAACCAGCTTCACATTCACAACCTAAATCAATATATTCAATATTTAACTCTTCTAATAAACTTACAAGTTCTTTGCGGATATTCATACCGCCGTGATCAGATGCTATTACTACTTTCATTTTTACCCCTCCAAAGTTTCAATCAATTATCTTCATTTCACACTCGCTACCTCACATAGGAAGAAGTGATCTCCAATATCGTATTATACACGAAACATCAACCTACTGAATGTTTTTTCAGTAAAGTTTGTACAAGTTTTTCCATCTCATCTAACGTTTCTTTATAAATAGAAAGCGAGCCTCCAAATGGATCTGAAATGTCCTTGCCTATACCTTCAGTTAATCCATATAACGTATTTAATTTCTTTTCAACGCTCGGATAATGCCCAAGTACAATTTGCTTATGGTTTTCTGTCATCGTTACGACAATATCAGCCCAATCAAGCAAAGTTTCATTTATTTGCTGCGCCGCATGATCAATTAAAATTCCTTTTTCAGCTAAAGCTTCCTTCGCATGTACCGATGCATCGCTCCCAGGATAGGCGAAAACACCAGCAGATTGCACTTCAAACTTATCTCCTCCGTGATGACGAAGCAACGCCTCAGCCATTGGACTACGACATGTATTGCCAGTACAAACAAATAACACTCGTTTCATTCAAACCCACCCCTATATTCGATTTCTTACCATTCATCATAACTTACATTAGAATAGAACAAAAGAAATGTGAATATACAAAAGGCGCATTTCTCTTATATTTTTTCTAAGAAAAATGCGCCTTATCCACATATATGTGAAACCCTATTTCCAAGTGCCTAGAGTATTTTAACATACATGCTGAACATGCAACAAAATAAGGAATCCATTTCATACGAAACGGATTCCTCTTATATTGCAATTATTTCATTGTAACTTTCATTACTTCTGTTGAACCTTTTGTAGCTGCTACGCCTACAGTTGTCTTAATAGACTCAGCTGCATCTGTGTTTGTAATAACAATTGGAGTAATTGTGCTTTTCGCTTTTTCACGGATTAATTCTAAGTCGAATGAGATTAATTTATCTCCAGCTTTTACAGCTTGGCCTTCAGAAACGTGAGCTTCGAAACCTTCGCCTTCCATTTTTACAGTTTCTAATCCAACGTGGATTAAAATTTCTGTACCGTTTTTCGCTTTAATTCCGATAGCATGTTTTGTGTGGAATAATTGTACGATTTCACCATCAACTGGAGATACAACTACACCTTCAGTAGGATCGATTGCAACACCGTCACCCATCATACGACCAGCAAATACTGGATCTGGTACTTCTTCAATATTTTTCACTGCTCCAGTTAATGGAGCTACGATTGTTTCTTCATTTGTTTTTGAACCAAGACCGAATAATTTTTTAAACATAGGATAGTCCTCCTTATAATTTACCTAAAAGTTTATAGGGCAATCCCTAGTAAAGCTCGGGATACATGTAAGACTTCATACTTCGAATATTATACTGTAAAAACGCTTTCGAAATAAATTACGTCATTACTAATAGACTCTTATTGTAGCGCTTCACAAAATTCCAGTCAATTCTGATTGTCTGAATAACAATTAGAAGTTAACTTCTATTTATATTTTCTCTTTTTTTGCCCAACTTGTCTAGAGGTCTTTACTACATTTTATTTTTTGTTGTTAATTTGTAAAATTTAATTCAAACTTTTTTCAAAATCAACTTGACTAAAGTAAGTAACTATCTTATTATTACTTACGTAAGGTAAGTTAATAACTTTTAGGAGGTTTTTAAAAATGATGGATTTCGGTCTACTTATTATTCGTCTTATTATAGGAATTACATTCATGGGTCATGGCGCTCAAAAATTATTTGGTTGGTTCGGCGGTTACGGTTTAAAAGGAACAGGTGGCTGGATGGAGTCAATCGGTTTACGTCCTGGTGTATTTATGGCATTTATGGCTGGCGCAACTGAATTACTAGGTGGTTTCTTATTTGCATCAGGTATTTTCATTGTAGTTGGTTCATTATTTATCGTTGGAACAATGTTAATGGCTATCTTCACTGTTCACGGAAAAAATGGTTACTGGGTAACACAAAACGGATATGAATATAACTTAATGTTAATCGCTGTCGCTGTTGGTGTAGCTTTAATCGGACCTGGCGCATACGTTTTACTTTAATTTTTATCTCAAATTTGAGATTCTTGAAAAAAGAACTTACTTCATTACAATTGAAGTAAGTTCTTTTTATGAAACAAAATATTATTTCCAGCAGGATTTTCTCATCGTTATCTTGTAAACAAACAATAAGTATTCATATTTAGAAAGGGGATTACAAGCATGTTATCCATTAATCCAAATGAACAAACTGAAAAAGATAATTACAAATTACTTACTGGAAGTATCATCCCTCGTCCTGTCGCATTCGTTACTTCTGTAACAAAAGAAGGCGTACTAAACGGAGCACCATATAGTTATTTCAATATTGTCGCTGCTAATCCACCACTTATCTCAGTATCTGTACAACGAAAAGCCGGAGAAAGAAAGGACACTTCCCGAAACGCAATTGAAAAAGGAGAATTTGTCGTACATATTTCTGACGAATCATATGTAGCAGCAATTAACGAAACAGCAGCTAATCTCCCGCCAAATGAAAGTGAAATTGAACTAGCAAAACTAACACCAATCGAAAGTGAAGTCATCTCTGTTCCAGGTGTAAAAGAAGCAAATATTCGAATGGAATGCGTATTAGAACGTGCAATTCCACTTGGCGGAACGGAAGACTCACCAGCTTGTGATCTACTAATTGGACGCGTCGTTCGTTTCCACGTTGCCGAACATCTATATGAAAAAGGGCGCATTCACGCCGAAGGACTCAAACCAATAAGCCGCCTAGCAGGACACAACTATGCAAAATTAGGAGAACAATTTGAATTGGTTAGGCCAATCTAAAAGCGGAAGCGGCTCGTTCAGAATCGCAGGACACTTCAAGCTCTCGACCTTGAAGCGCTTTTTGCTTCATGCGAAGAGCTTGCCGCTGGAGCTGGATATATTTAAAAGCAAGGCGGCTAGATTCCTCCCATCACTCAAATATAAAATCCCCTGCTTTTTAGCAGGGGATTTTCTCATTGTAATTCTTCCTTCTTTTCCTCTAAAGTAGGCATTTTCTCTTTTTTCGGCTTCCCTAGCTTAATTACGAAGAAGTATAGGGAAAGCAATGTAATAAGAAAAACAATTAAAAACGGGTACGGAGAGTAAAAGGCACGCGCCGCCTCAGTCTTTCCCGCAACAAATTTCAATGACTCAATATCTAAAAACTCAGCAAACATTTGTACACCGAGCATACTAAACCAAAAAACAAAAAAACTAATAATAATACCAAAAACTTGCTTCAATCTCGTCATTCATCTCATCCTTTCTATATCTGTAATTTTTAGCGCAATAAATATAGTACAAACAAAATATTCACAGAAAGGAACTATCTCACCATTCACGAATTAACTTAATCCAACCTAACATCGAAATTTGCAAAATAATACCCCAAATTATAAGTCTTCTTAGCCATCGAGGATAGAAGGTCAAAAATTTAACATACCATTCCAATAGCTTGTTCATAATTCCCTCCTACATAAAATTATATAGGAAAAAGGATATATAATCCAAACCCAACCAAAATGATACCACCTACTATCTCACCATATGTACCGAGCATATCTTTCGCATGTCTCCCAATTAATAAACCCATCCACGCTAATAACATGCTAACAAATCCAAAAAGTAAAATCGTAATAATTGTTTGTGCCCCATAAATACCAAGACTAAGTCCTACTGAGAAACTATCTATACTGACGCCAAATGCAAATACGAATAAACTAATTCCAATAGGGGCTGTTCTAGTCTCTTCATTTTGTAAAATGCTCGAATATACGATATAAAACCCTAGTCCGATTAATAAAATAGCACCCGCAAAATGTGCGATATCTCCATACTTCTCTGATAAAAAACGACCTAGTACCATTCCTATAAACGGCATAATAATATGAAATATCCCTATCGTCATACCAATATACAGGATTTGTCTTAACTTTAGGGGTATCATCCCCATACCAAGACTCACCGAGAACGCATCCATCCCTAAGGCGAATGCCATAATTATTAAAGGTATTAGCTGTTCAAACGTCATTCATGCCCCTCCTTGGACGTGCTACTTCACAATATGCTTATCCAAGGAGAAATATTCTGTTTGCTAATCTTACCTTATCATTCAATAATAATATGATGTCCTGCCGCTTTTGTTAAACGATTCATAATTGCATTCCCTATTCCTTCATTAGGGAATGACTCACTAAAAATAACATCCACTTCACTTGCATCAAATGTTCTAAGTACATCATATAATTTAGTCGCAACACTAGCTAAGTCACTTCTAACACCACAAGATAATATAACATCTGCACTATATACATGCTGATACTCTTCTGTCGTTAATACGCCTACTTTAAATCCTTCTTCCTTTTTCTCATCCACAAGATGCTGAATAAACTCACGTGAACCCTCAACAATACTAAGTGGTGCTTTCGGCGCATAATGTGTGTATTTCATTCCAGGCGATTTCGGTTTTTCCTTCTCATCCTTTAAAGCTGGATCTAAAGAAACAGTACCTATCACCGCTTCTAATTGTTCTTTCGTAATCCCACCTGGACGTAATATTGTTGGAACCGCGCTTGTACAATCAATTACAGTTGATTCAACGCCTACTCCAGTTGCACCACCATCAACAATACCTGCAATCTTCCCATTCAAATCTTCATATACGTGAGAAGCTAATGTTGGACTTGGACGCCCTGAACGATTCGCACTTGGTGCTGCAACAGGTACATTCGCCTCTTCAATAAGAGCAAGTGCAATTGGATGATCAGGCATTCTTACTCCAACCGTATTAAGTCCTGCCGTCACCTTCTCTGAAATCCCTTCTTTTCTCGGCAAAATAATTGTTAATGGTCCTGGCCAAAAATGCGCCATTAACTTCTCTGCAACTGGTGGAATTTCTTTCACAATCCCATCTAACTGAGATTTTGTACCTATATGGACAATGAGTGGATTATCACTCGGTCTTCCTTTCGCTTCGAAAATTTTCGCGATTGCTTCATCATCCATCGCATTTGCACCTAACCCATATACTGTTTCCGTAGGGAAAGCCACCGCCTCATTTTCTCTTAATAATTTTGCTGCTTCTTGTAACTGTGGATAATATTTTTTTCTTTCCACAACATTATCCACAACCCACATGTTTGTATGCATTTTTTTCCACGTCCTTTTCTACCCTTAAATACTTGTATATTTTTAGTTTACTATGAGATTTATCCAAAAGACAAACAAGGTTTATCCACAAAATGTGGATAAACCTAATTAATCCGTGGATAACTTTGTGAATAGCTGACAATTTAGTATTATTGCATTCTGCTCTTTTATATTTTTACAAAAATGTTCTAGTTGTTGAATTCCCTCTGGAACCTCATCCTTTTCTATAGTAAAAAAGTCAAAAAACTGAAAGATCGGTACAGATTGTGGATGATTTGTTAGTAAGTACAATTGTTGAACACTTTTTTCTTTCATATACTGCAAAAACATTTCAAAAAAATATAAGAAAGTCTGTTTATCCACATGAGGTGTGAATAAACAAGAACGAATAAGCACATCTTCCCCACTTTGTTCATAACCAATTACAGCTCGTATTTCTTCCGCCTCTTCCAAAATCATAAATTGTGCGTACAACTCATTTATTTTATCATCTTTTTTATTAGCTTGTCCGAAAAAAGAATGTAATCTTTCCACATCTGCTTTCGTAGCAAAATACACTTTCTTCATAATAAATCCCTCCTCATTTTTATATATGAAGAGGGATTTATTAATAGTACTATTTAGAGAATAAAGATGTAAAAGCTTCTACAATAAACAATTTAACTTCTGGCTTTTCTTCTTCCTCTTCTACTTTTACATACTCATTTTGCTTTTCTTGTTTTTTCTCCACAGGTTTCTCCACTTTTTCCACAGTTTTCATTTCTTCTTTACTTACAGGCTGCTCTTCGACTTTTGTTTCATTTTTTACTACTTTCTTTTCAGAAGCTGTTACTTTTTTTACTACTTCCTGCTTTACAGCTTTCGTTTCTTTTACCTTATCTACTTTCTTCTCTTCTTTATCTATTACTTCCTCATCTAGTTGTTTCACCTGCTCCTCTTCAGGAGATTCCGCCTTCACAACGTGCTCTTCTTTTCTTACAGCTGTCCCGCTCGAAAAATCTAAGAAACACATTGGTGGAAATAATACACACCACCAGTTCGCCCCTTCACCTTCTCCAATTGTGATTAATACCGCTTCATATTCTCCTGCTGGATAAATAAAATTCCCGTATACCTTTGTAGGAAACTTTACATTCTTACTAAATTTAACTTGAAATGAATCTTTACTTCCTTCTCTTTTTAACGTATTTTCCACCGTTTTCTCGATTTCTGGAATATGACTTTGAATTACTTTGCGTGCCTCTTCAAATGAAGTTAAATCCGCTACCCACCCATCAATTTGTGCTTTTACTTCATCACGCACTTTACGTTTCAATGCCTGGTCTTTATCTGAATCACTATTTGCTAAAATTCGTAATCGAACGGCCTCTTTCGGAATAACTGAAGGCCCTTTCGCATCAGCTTTCATATATCCAAACTGCACAAGTAACTGTGCACCAATTAATAGTATAAGAAGATAAGCAATAACTTGTTTTTTCATTTCCTCCACCGTCCCTTCTACAAACAGTGTGGACAGACTTTCATCTTTCTAAACTATTAAATTCAAAATCTATATGAATTTTTCCACAAAAAAATAGAGTAAGGTGTGAACCTTACTCCATCTCTGCAAATACCATACGATCTTTTCCGTTAATATCGAAAACAACCTCAACATGAGCATGTGGAAAAGCTTGTTGTAACAATCTTTTTACATCCTCACCTTGTCCTACTCCAATTTCAAACGCCACAATCGCTTTCTTCTGCAACACATTCGGCAATTCTTCCATAAAACGGCGATAGAAATCTAATCCGTCTTCACCACCAACAAGTGCTCTCTTCGGCTCATGCTCTTTCACAACAGGAGAAAGACCACGCCAATCCTCTTCCGGTATATATGGAGGATTTGAAACAACAACATCTAGCTTTTGACCCGTTTTATGAAATGGTGACAATAAATCACCGTGATAGAACGTTACTTCTGCACCTAAAGCTTTTGCATTTTCTTTTGCAACTTCAATCGACTCTTGTGCAATATCTACTGTATAAACATGAAGATTTTCATTTTCTAAAGCAAGCGTAATAGAAATCGCTCCACTACCTGTACCTATATCTGCTACATGTAGTTTCTCATCACCAAAATGGCGCTCGATTCTTTCTAATACTCCCACTATAAGCTCTTCTGTTTCCGGTCTTGGTATTAATACTTCTTCATTCACAAAGAAAGACCGTCCATAAAACATTTCATAACCAATCATATATTGAATAGGAATACCTTCTACATGCTTGTGGATAAACTCCGTAAAGCTTTTCTCTTGATCCTCAGTTATTTCTTCACGCATATTCATAAGTAATCCTGTTCTGTTCACCTTTAATACATGACAAAGGACAATTTCTCCCGCATTTTCATCTCGTCCATTTTCCTGTAAAAAAGAAGAAGCCCATTTCAGGGCTTCATAGACACGCATTACTCAGCTGCCTCCATCTTTTGAGCCTGATCTTCCATCACTAAGGCATTGATGAAATCATCTAACTTACCTTGTAAGATTTGATCTAGCTTTTGAATCGTTAAACCGATTCGATGGTCTGTAACACGGTTTTGCGGGAAGTTATACGTACGAATACGCTCTGAACGATCTCCCGTACCAACAGCTTGTTTACGGTTTTGATCATACTCAGCTTGCGCTTCTTGTCTAAACTTATCATAAACACGTGCGCGTAATACTTTCATCGCTTTTTCTTTATTCTTGATCTGTGATTTCTCATCCTGACAAGATACAACTACACCAGTCGGTAAATGCGTTAAACGCACCGCTGACATCGTTGTATTAACGCTCTGTCCACCAGGTCCACTAGAAGCGAATGTATCAACACGAACATCTTTCTCATGAATATCAATTTCTACTTCTTCTGCCTCTGGTAATACAGCTACAGTTGCTGTAGATGTATGAATACGTCCACCAGATTCCGTTTCAGGAACACGTTGGACACGGTGAGCACCATTCTCGAATTTCAGCTTCGCGAAAGCACCTTTACCATTAATCATAAAGATAATCTCTTTATATCCACCTAACTCTGTATAGCTAGCCTCAATAATCTCCGTTTTCCAGCCCTGTACCTCAGCGTAACGGCTATACATACGGTATAAGTCACCAGCAAATAAAGCTGCCTCGTCTCCACCAGCAGCTCCACGAACCTCAACGATAACGTTCTTATCATCATTAGGGTCTTTTGGAACAAGTAAAATTTTCAGACGCTCTGATAATGTTTTATCTTGTGATTCTAACTCAGAAACTTCTTCTTTTACCATTTCACGCATTTCTGCGTCTAACTTATCTTCTAACATTGCTTTCGCATCTTTTAATTGCTCACGAACATCCTTATACTCACGATACACCTCTACCGTTTCCTGTATATCAGACTGTTCCTTTGAATATTCACGAAGCTTATTTGAATCACTAATAATCGCTGGATCACTTAACAATTCATTTAACTTCTCATAACGATTTTCTACAGCTTGCAAACGATCTAACACATCATTCACCTCTACATCCTAGTATCTAATACAAATAGTATATGGTACTTACTCAAAAAAACGCAAATTATATTTAAAAGCGCAAGCGGCTCGCTCAGAATCGCAGGCCATTGGAGCTCTCGACCTTGAAGCGCTTTTTGCTTCGAGCGAGAGAGCGAAATGGCCGGAGATTCTAGCCGCTGGAGCTAGATAATATATTTAAAAGTGGCGGTGGCTCTTTCAGCTCTGACCAGCTAAGGTTCTTTCGACCTAAAGGTGCTTTTTACCTTTTGGGCGGAAGGTTCTTAGATGCGAAGAGCTAGCCACCAGAACTAGATATATTTAAAAGCGTAAGCGGCTCACACCGCTCATTCTCTCTATTTTGAAAAAAACCCGCCTTGCGCAGCGAGTTTTACTTATCTTTGTTTGCAGGTACTGCATGACAATGACGACAACGCGGTTCATACGATTCTGAAGCTCCAACTAAAATAATTGGATCATCAAATGCCGCTGGTTCTCCATCAATTAATCGTTGTGTACGACTTGCTGGAGATCCACATACAGAACATACTGCTTGTAGTTTTGTTACATGTTCAGCAATCGCCATCAGCTGAGGAACTTGTCCAAATGGTAGACCACGGAAATCTTGGTCTAAACCAGCTACAATGACACGATAGCCACGATTTGCCAATACTTGCACCACTTCCACAATGTCCCCATCAAAAAATTGCACCTCATCGATTGCAATAACATCCAGCTCTTCTGTAATATGTTCAAATATATCCTTTGAAGCTGAAACAGGAACTGCTTTTACCTTTAATCCATTATGTGATACTACATCTTCTTCACTATATCGATTATCAATACATGGTTTAAATACAATTGCATGTTGTTTTGCAAATTGCGTACGGCGCACACGGCGGATTAGCTCTTCTGACTTGCCAGAAAACATACTACCGCAAATCACTTCAATCCAGCCATTTTGATTTATTAAGTACATGAAGCTCTCCTTTCATCTACTTTTCAGTTAAAAGTAGGGTAAAGGTATAATATTTTCGCAAAAAAAACAGACAAGCGAATACATACACTTGCCTGTTTTATGTTTTTATTACTTAAGACCGTATTTCTTATTGAAGCGGTCAACGCGTCCGTCTGCAGTAGCAAACTTCTGACGTCCAGTGTAGAATGGGTGAGAATCAGAACTGATCTCAACTTTTAGTAATGGATAAGTGTTACCATCTTCCCACTCAACAGTTTCGTTAGATCCTTTAGTAGATCCGCTTAAGAATTTGAAGCCTGTGTTTGTGTCCATGAATACAACTTTCTTGTAATCTGGGTGAATTCCTGCTTTCATTCTTTTCATCTCCTTCCGCCCTGAATCATTTTCGAAACAGAGTTTTTCATCTTCAGCTGCATACACAACTATATTGATGAAACACATATGATGAAATTATAACAAGGCTAACTTCATTTTGCAACTACCTGTTTTTGTCTTTTTAATTTTAAAAGCGCAAGCGGCTCGTTCAGAATGGGAGGGGGATGGAGCTTCTGACGTAGAGGCGCTTTTTGCCTCGTAGGGAGGGGGATGAAGCTTCTGACGTAGAGGCGCTTTTTGCCTCGTAGGAAGACGCGAAGCCACCGACCATTCTAGCCGCTGAAGCTGGATATTATCTTAAAGTGGAGACGGCTCGTTTAGCTCTGACTGGCTAAGTTTCTCTCACTTCTCTCTCTCTTTAATATCACCTAAACAGCATAAAAAACTCGCTTACTATAAAATAAGCGAGTCCTGATTTTTTCCCTTTACTTAGTTGTTACATACCTTTTTGAGTCTGCAACAATGTTTTGTAAAAATTCTTCATTTGTCTTCGTTTGACGAAGCTTACGTAAGAAACTTTCAACGAAGTCTGGTGTATCACGCATTGTTTTACGAATGCCCCATAACTTGTCTAAATGTTCTTTTGGAATTAATAGATCTTCTTTACGTGTACCAGAGCGACGAATATCGATCGCCGGGAAGATACGACGTTCAGCTAATGAACGATCTAAGTGAAGTTCCATATTTCCAGTTCCTTTAAATTCCTCGTAAATAACATCGTCCATACGGGATCCTGTATCAACAAGGGCTGTTGCTAAAATTGTTAAGCTACCGCCTTCTTCAATATTACGCGCAGCTCCAAAGAAACGCTTCGGTCTATGGAAGGCAGCTGGATCGATACCACCTGATAATGTTCTACCACTTGGTGGAATAACGAGGTTGTAAGCTCGAGCTAAACGGGTAATACTATCCATTAAAATGATAACATCTTTCTTGTGCTCTACAAGACGCATCGCACGTTCTAACACAAGCTCAGCTACTTTAATATGATTTTCTGGTACTTCATCAAAAGTAGAACTTACAACATCTCCTTTAACAGAACGTTCAATGTCTGTTACTTCCTCTGGACGCTCATCAATTAAAAGTACAATTAATTCTGCTTCCGGATGATTTGTTGTAACACTATGCGCAATTTCTTTTAATAGACTTGTTTTACCAGCCTTTGGAGGCGCAACAATTAAACCACGTTGTCCAAATCCAACTGGTGCGATTAAATCCATGATGCGTGTCGGTAACTTTTTAGGTTCCGTTTCCAATTTCATTTGGCGATCTGGGTATAATGGTGTTAATGCAGGGAAATGCACACGCTCTTTTGCTGAATCTGGATCATCTCCGTTTACAGCTTCAACTTGTAATAACCCAAAATAGCGTTCATTTTCTTTCGGAGGTCGTACTTTACCAGAAACCTTATCTCCATTACGTAAATCGAAACGACGAATTTGCGAAGCTGAGATATAAATATCTTCTGAGCTTGGAGAATAGTTGATAGGACGTAGGAATCCAAATCCTTCTGATTGAATAATTTCTAATACGCCTTCCATGAAAAAGAAACCTTCTTTTTCTGCTCGAGCTTTCAAAATAGAAAAAATTAACTCTTTTTTCGTTAACTTGCTATAATACGAAATCTTAAATTCTTTCGCAAGCTCGTATAACTCTTTTAATTTCATGTTTTCTAATGCTGCAATTGACAAATTCATTCAGACACCACACTTTAACGTTATTCTCTTTTTTCATGGGTAAAGGGAAAAAATACGGAAGGCAAATAATTAATAATGAAAGGCAATAAGTTCAAGTAGGGTAATATTCACTATTGTAACCCTTTTATCTAGTTTTAATCAATACGTTGGAACACAAATACAAGAAGCGAAGACAAGAAAATTTGTCTTCGCTTCTTATTTAATTTAGTTCCAGCTCCGATAGTTAGAAAAGTCGACCATTTCACTCTCTCACTCGAAGCAAAGAGCGCTTCAAGGTCGAGAGCTCCAAATAGCCTGCGATTCTGAACGAGCCGCTTGCACTTTTTATTTAATCCAGCTCCGGTGTCTAGAAGGATCAGTCATTTCACCCCTTCCTGCGAGGCACAAAACGCCTCTTCGTCAGGAGTTCCAATGCCTTCCCCTTCTGAGCAAGCCACCTCCGCTTTTTACTTAATCCAGCTTCAGCAGCTAGAATGGTCGGTGGCTTCACTTCTTCCTACGAGGCAAAAAGCGCCTCTACGTCAGAAGCTCCATCCCCCTCCCATTCTGAACGAGCTGCTTACGCTTTTTATTTAATAACCAAGTTTGGTTTTTTATTCAAGCTATGACGTCCATCCACGAAGCGTACTGTGCCTGATTTTGCGCGCATAACAAGGGATTGCGTTGTTCCTACGCTACCTTTAAATTGAACACCGCGTAATAGTTCTCCATCTGTTACGCCTGTTGCTGCAAAGATTGCATCGTCACCTTTTACTAAGTCCTCCATACGAAGGATACGATTAATGTCTTCTATACCCATTTTTTTACAACGCGCTAATTCAGCTTCGTTTTGTGGCAATAGTTTTCCGTGAATTTCTCCACCTAAACATTTTAAAGCAACTGCTGCTAATACACCTTCAGGTGCTCCACCAGATCCAAATAAAATATCTACACCTGTACGATCAAACGCTGTATTAATCGCTCCAGCTACATCTCCATCATTAATCAATTTAATGCGAGCACCAGCTTTACGAATTTCTTCGATAATTTCTTGATGACGTGGACGATTTAAAACTGTCGCTACAACATCTTCAATATCTTTATTTTTCGCTTTCGCAACTGCACGTAAGTTATCAATAATAGGCGCATCAATGTCGACCGCCCCAACTGCTTCTGGGCCAACCGCGATTTTATCCATGTACATGTCAGGGGCATGTAACAAATTACCGTGGTCTGCAATTGCAATAACAGCAAGAGCATTCCAGCCACCAGCTGCTACGATGTTTGTCCCTTCTAAAGGATCAACCGCAACGTCTACACGTGGTCCATATCCTGTACCTAATTTCTCTCCGATATATAGCATTGGTGCTTCATCCATCTCACCTTCACCAATTACAACTGTACCTTTCATCGGAATTGTATCAAATACATCACGCATAGCTGATGTTGCTGCACCGTCTGCCTCATCCTTTTTCCCGCGCCCCATCCAACGCGCTGATGATAAAGCTGCAGCCTCTGTTACACGTACTAACTCCATAGATAAACTTCTCTCCACGATAATCCCTCTCCTTTAAGTCTTTATATTTCTGCCGTATTTTGTGAACCGTGTTTTTCTATAAAGTGTACTTCCGCAAGTAGTGATGCTTCACTTCCCCCTTGCGGAAGTATCACTTATGCGTTCTTCATTTCTTCAATTTCTTGCTTTGTCATTTGTTCTCGCCAAATGTTTGCTCCAAGCCCTTTAAGCTTGTCCACTATATTCTCATAACCTCGATCAATATGCTCAAGTCCTGTTACTTCTGTAATTCCATCTGCCATTAAACCTGCAATAACAAGTGCCGCTCCCGCTCGTAAATCACTCGCCTTCACTTTTGCACCTTGCAGTAACACAGGACCAGTTACAATTGCCGAACGACCCTCTACTTTAATTTGAGCATTCATACGACGTAATTCATCAATGTGTTTGAAACGGGCACCGTAAATTGTATCTGTTACAACTCCCGTCCCGTGCGCCTTTGTTAAAAGCGTCGTAAACGGCTGTTGTAAATCCGTTGGAAAACCTGGATATACAAGTGTTTTGATATCAACTACTTTTAACTTTCTATTACCGTTCACCGTAATTTGATCATCGTTCGTTTCAACTTGAACACCAGCTTCTCTTAGCTTTGCAGTAACTGATTCTAAATGCTGAGGAATAACGTTATCAACCGTTACTTCTCCTCCTGATGCAGCTCCTAGAATCATATACGTACCAGCTTCAATACGATCTGGGATGATAGTATGGTGACAACCATGTAAAGAGTCCACACCATCTATTCGGATTACATCTGTACCAGCACCTTTAATACGTGCCCCCATGCTTGTTAACAATGTAGCTACATCAATAATCTCGGGCTCTTTCGCTGCATTTTCAATAACAGTTCTACCTTTTGCTCGTACAGCTGCTAGCATAATATTAATCGTAGCTCCTACACTAACAACATCTAAATAAATACGTGCCCCGCGTAGCTCATCTGCTCTTAAATAGATGGCACCTTGTTCATTCGTAACATGTGCACCTAGCGCTTCAAACCCTTTAATATGCTGATCAATCGGCCTCGGTCCTAAATGACATCCACCCGGAAGCCCAATAACAGCTTTTTTAAAACGGCCAAGCATTGCACCCATTAAATAATAAGAAGCGCGCAATTTTTTCACTTTTCCATTTGGCAAAGGCATTGCAACCATGTTAGAAGGATCGACTACCATCTCTTCCTCCTGTCCATAAGTTACTTTCCCTCCAATTTCCTCTAGTAAGTCTCCTAACATTTTTACGTCCGAAATATTAGGGACACCACCAATAGTTACTGGAGTATCTGCTAAAATTGTCGCTGGAATTAATGCAACGGCGCTGTTCTTTGCACCACTTACTCGAATTGTTCCATTTAAAGCTCTTCCGCCTTCAATTAGCAATTTTTCCATATTGAGCTCCCTTCTTGTGAATGTATTTACTTTCTATCTTTTTATAGAAAGCTCCCCTTAAGAATCTCAATTACTCTTTCCATCCCAAAACTCAATAAATAGGAAACCATTATCTTCATTTCTCCTATAGCACGAATAGATAAAGATCAACTATTCATCGAATTCACTTTATCAATTTAGATACGTTATCACATTTATTAATAGGACTATGCACATTATTTTCTATTTAAAAACAAAAATGATAAAATCTTTAGACTTGTTCACGCTTTCATTATACAACGAAAGGAAACCGTCTAAAAGACTAGACGGTTTCCAAAACGGAATTTTATTCTTACGCTTTACCGTTAGAACCGAATTCGCGAATTTTACCAATAACAGTTGCTTTGATAGCGTCGCGGCCAGGTCCGATAAATTTACGAGGATCGTAAACTTCTTGGTCTTTGTTTAATACTTCACGAACAGCTTTTGTAAACTCGATTTGGTTCTCAGTGTTTACGTTGATTTTTGAAGTACCTAAAGAGATAGCTTTTTCGATATCAGCAGTTGGGATACCAGTACCACCATGTAATACTAAAGGTACGCCAGTGAAGTCACGAACTTGTTCCATTTCAGCGAATCCTAAGTTAGGCTCACCTTTGTAAGGACCGTGTACAGAACCTAAAGCTGGAGCTAGGCAATCGATACCTGTTGCTTCAACAAGGTGCTTACACTCTGCTGGGTCAGCGTAAATTACGCCTTCAGCGATTACGTCGTCTTCTTGTCCGCCAACTGTTCCAAGCTCAGCTTCAACAGATACGTTACGAGCGTGTGCGTATTCTACTACTTGTTTAGTAGTTTCAACGTTTTCTTCGAATGGGTGGTGAGAAGCGTCGATCATTACAGATGTGAAACCTGCATCGATTGCTTCTTTACATTTTTCGAAGCTTGAACCATGATCAAGGTGAATCGCTACAGGAACAGTGATGTTCATTTCTTCGATTAAAGCTTTAACCATAGCTACAACTGTTTTGAAACCAGTCATATGACGAGCTGCACCCTCAGATACACCTAGGATTACAGGAGATTTTTCTTCTTCCGCAGCAGCTAAGATAGCTTGAGTCCACTCTAAGTTGTTCATGTTGAATTGACCAACTGCGTATTTTCCTTCTAGTGCTTTGTTTAGCATTTCTTTCATAGAAACTAAAGGCATGGTGAATCCTCCTAAAAAACGTTTTTTGTATCCGATAAGTTCTTATCGCTGGTAGTATGACCAGAATAAGGTAAAATATGTATATCTACATACCGGACTTTTTTCTACACTCAATAGGATAACAACTTGTACTCAAAAACTCAACCGTATTCACCTGCACAATAGTCCATGTAAACGCTTTTTTCCATATTTTTTATAAAAAATTCATTTTTACGCCTCTACAGCGAGCTCATTTCTCACAGCTTGACGAATTTCATCAATATCAAATGGTTTAGCAAAATGCATTAAAGCACCTAAATCTTTTGCTTCTTGGATCATATCAAGCTCTCCATAAGCAGTCATTAAAATTACTTTAATACTCTCATCAATTTCTTTTACATGCTTTAAAATCTCTATACCATCCATGCCTGGAATTTTCATATCTAACACTACTAAATCTGGATTATCTTTTTTCACGATATCTAAAGCTTGAAATCCATTTGCTGCTTGGAATGTCTGATAACCTTCTTTTTGGAACACTTCATGTAATAGCACACGAATCCCATATTGATCATCAACGATTAAAATTTTACCTTCCATAATTCCCAACCTTTCTGTGTAAGTACAAGATTTAAAGCTTCTTATATCTTAACGATTTATTTTCGCTATTCTTTGGCAAATTCCTTCCTATTCTTTCTTATTTTACCGTTTCCTATTTTGTTATGCTACCCTACGATTTCACCTTTCTAAAAAAATAAACTATAATGAAAGCCGGCAAACACGTACGAAGGGAGTAACATTATGTTAAAAATTTTTTCAACTCAATTAAGTGGTTATTTCTCCAGAGTTTCTCAAAAAGAAGAAATGAATATAGAAGATAGTGCTCGTTTACTTGCTCAAGCACTAGTTGGCGATGGTTTCATTTATTTACATGGTACAAATGAAATGGAAGGCGTTGTTGCCGAGGCACTATTCGGTGCTGAACCAATGAAGCAAGCAAAACGCTTATTTGAAAATGGTAAAGAAGCAGAAGTAACCTCTGCGGATCGTGTACTTCTTATTAGCCGTTTTTCAACAGATGAAGCGGTTGTAGAAATTGCAAAAAAACTACAAGAAGAGGGACACTCTATTGTCGGCATTTCTGCTCTTCAAGAAGGTACGGAATCACTCGAACGATATACAGACGTACATATTGATACAAAACTGTTAAAAGGTCTTATTCCAGACGATGAAGGTAATCGCTACGGATTCCCAAGTTTAATAGTAGCTTTATTTGCTTATCACGGAATCAAATTTACAATCGATGAAATGTTAAATGAATATTAAAAAAAGCGCCTTATTTCAGGCGCTTTTTTTATTACTTGCTCTCTTTATTCGTAATAGAAGCTCTTACGAAGTCATGGAACAATGGTTGTGGACGGTTTGGACGAGAAACAAGTTCTGGGTGGAACTGTGCTGCCACGAACCAAGGGTGGTCTTTTAATTCAATGATTTCAACTAGACGGCCGTCTGGGCTTGTACCAGAGAATACAAATCCTTCTTTTTCCATATCCGGACGGAACTGGTTGTTGAACTCATAACGATGACGATGACGCTCATATACAACCGGCTCATTATAAGCATTGTAAGCATTTGTTTCTTCAGCAAGCTTACATGGGTATAGACCAAGACGAAGTGTACCACCTAGGTCCTCTACATCTTTTTGTTCTGGTAATAAGTCGATGATTGCATATGGTGTGTCAGGGTTGATTTCAGAAGAGTTAGCACCTTCTAAACCTAATACATTACGTGCGAATTCGATTGATGCAAGTTGCATACCTAAGCAAATTCCTAAGAATGGAACTTTGTTTTCACGAGCATATTGAATCGCAACGATTTTACCTTCTACACCACGATCGCCGAAGCCACCTGGTACAAGGATACCATCTGTATCGCCCACTAATTCTTTTACGTTTTCTGCTGTTACATGCTCAGCATTTACCCATTTTACTTCTACATCTGTGTCGAATGAGTAACCAGCATGACGAAGTGCTTCTACAACAGAAATATAAGCATCTTGAAGTTCTACATATTTACCAACAAGAGCGATTTTTGTTTTCTTAGAAAGATTACGCACTTTGTTAACTAGCGCAGTCCACTCTGTCATATCTGCAGCTGGATTGTCTAATTTTAAGTGATCACAAACGATTTGGTCCATGTTTTGTTCTTGAAGAGATAATGGAACCGCATATAAAGTATCTGCATCGCGAGCTTCGATAACTGCTTTTGTATCGATGTCACAGAATAATGCAAGCTTGTCTTTCATATCTTGAGAAACAGGCATTTCTGTACGAACAACGATAATGTTTGGTTGAATACCTAAGCTACGAAGTTCTTTAACACTATGTTGTGTTGGTTTTGTCTTCATTTCACCCGCTGCTTTTAAGTACGGGATTAACGTACAGTGAATGTACATTACATTGTCTCGACCGATGTCGCTCTTAATTTGACGGATTGCTTCTAAGAATGGTAGAGACTCGATATCACCAACAGTTCCACCGATTTCTGTAATAACAACATCCGCATTTGTTTCACGACCAGAACGATATACGCGTTCTTTAATTTCGTTAGTAATATGAGGAATAACTTGAACTGTTCCTCCTAAATATTCACCGCGACGCTCTTTTTGAAGAACTGAAGAGTAAATTTTACCTGTTGTTACGTTGCTGTATTTGTTTAAGTTAATGTCGATGAAACGCTCATAGTGACCAAGGTCTAAGTCAGTTTCTGCGCCATCATCTGTTACGAATACCTCACCGTGTTGGTATGGGCTCATAGTCCCTGGGTCTACGTTAATGTATGGATCAAACTTTTGAATCGTTACGTTTAAACCACGATTTTTTAAAAGTCTTCCAAGAGATGCTGCTGTAATACCTTTTCCTAAAGACGATACTACACCGCCTGTTACAAAAATATACTTAGTCATGAAAAAGCTCCCTTCTATTTTGCTGTTATATAATCACCGTTGCAAAGCGCAACGTATGTAGATAACACTGTATCCATCTTATTGTTAGACTCTTTTTATTTTCTAAACAAAAAACAAAAAAGAAAATTGCTCCCCTCATCACAAAAAGTAATAAGTAGGGAGCAATTTTCTTTTATATTTACACTTTAAAAGTATTATCGTCCTTTTTTAAAGAGCCCAAAAATGATTCTACATGGACGATAATGAAAAGTCAAGAACTACAGTTCTTCCTCTTCTTCTTCTTCAGTTTCATCATACTCAAGTTCTTCTTCAGCGAAGTCGTCGTCATCTTCGTCTAAATCATCAAGATCGTCGTCATCTCCGTCTTCTTCTTCAAGAACCTTGTCCAAATCTTCTACATCGTCTTCATCTTCACTTACGTCTGCATCGTCGAAGTCATCTTCGTCTTCTTCAATGTAGTCGTCAAAACCGTCTTCTTCAACTTTACGTTTCTTCTTCGGTTTTGGTTGAGGCAAGATTTCTTCATCAATTTGCTCATATGGGTACCAGCTGCGTAGTCCCCAACGATTTTCTCCTAAATTAATGAAACGTCCATCGATGTTTAAGTCTGTATAAAATTGTGCGATTTTCGCATTAACTTGCTCTTGAGATAGTCCCAGCACTTGAGCGATTTCTTGAACCAACTCGTTGAATGTCGTTGCTTGTTTTTTATCCCCTAAAACGCTATGTACAACTTCAATCATTGAACATTCTTTTAGCTCTTCTGGTGAATATTGCTTAAAATCCACTTATGCGGCACTTCCTTTCATCAAATATAACCTTATATATAACGGCCTGCTTAAAAAAATCCATACTATTCATTATAAACAAAAGTCGCACAAATATGCTACAAAAAAAACGGGAAACTTTTATAGGGCAGTAAAATTATAATTTGTCTGTTCCTTATTTCGGAAGCATATGGGCCCCTTGCAATACATACCTAATTTGCATTTCTGTATATTCTTCGAGCGTATACAGTTTTTGCAGCGCCCAGCGTCTAAATCCCCACATCTGTCCTTGTATAAAAATATTATGCGCAAGAAGCTGTATTTCTTTTTTATTTAATGTAAATGTTCCATTTTCCGTACACTGTTCTAAAATATTCTCGAACATTCCTACCATTTGAAACTCCTTTTCTAATACATACGGAAGTGATTCTTTCGGTAAAAAGCGTACCTCTTGATACATTATCAATACTTCTTCCTGTAATTCGTCCATCACTTTAAAGTAATTCGTTATTGCTATCTTTAAACTTTCTATACTCCCTTTTTCTGTACACACTACTTCCTCTAATCTTTCTTTTACATGTTCATATATACTATCACAAACTAAATATAAAACATCATCTTTGGTACGAATGTACTCATAAAGTGTCCCTATACTAAACCCAGCCGCTTTTGCAATCTCTCTCGTTGTTGTACGCGGAAATCCTTTTTGTTTAAACAGTTGCACCGCACCTTTAATCATTTGTTCACGTCTTAACGCAACTAATTTTTCATCTTTCACCGATGCATGCACATTATGTTTAACCATTCCCTTCACCTCTCTCTATTATTTTTTGGAAGGAAAAAGCGTAGGAAAATACCTACGCTTTCGTTCCTACTTCGTTAACATACGAGAAATTACAAGCCTCTGAATCTCTTGTGTTCCTTCATATATTTGTGTAATCTTTGCATCTCGCATATAACGCTCTACTGGATAATCTTTCGTATAACCGTAACCACCAAATACTTGCACCGCTTCAGTCGTCACCTTCATCGCTGCATCGCCTGCAAATACTTTTGACATCGCTGATTCTTTTCCATACGGAAGCCCTTCTGATTCAAGCCAAGCCGCTTGATATGTTAAAAGGCGTGCTGCTTCTACATCTGTTGCCATATCCGCAAGTTTAAAGCCAATCCCTTGCTGCGCCGCAATTGGTTTTCCAAACTGATGGCGCTCCCTTGCATATTCTACAGAAGCATCTAAAGCCCCTTGTGCAATCCCAACAGCTTGCGCCGCAATACCGTTACGACCTCCATCTAATGTTTGCATCGCAACTTTAAACCCTTGCCCCTCTCCTCCAAGTAGATTCTCTACAGGAATACGGCAATCTTCAAACATAATTTCAGTCGTTGGTGAAGAGCGAATCCCTAGCTTGCTCTCCTTCTTCCCAACTGAAAATCCCGGTGTATCACTTTCTACAATAAATGCACTCGTACCGCGCTGCTTCGATTCAGGATCAGTTAGCGCAAAAACAACATAAATATCAGCAATACCGCCATTTGTAATGAAAATTTTTGATCCATTTAAAATATAATGATCGCCATCTCTCTTTGCGATTGTCTTCATTCCACCAGCATCCGATCCAGATCCTGGTTCCGTTAAGCCGTATGCACCAATTTTCTTCCCTTCAGCCATCGGCCGTAAAAACTTTTGCTTTTGCTCTTCCGTCCCAAATTTAAAAATTGGCCATCCCGCAAGTGAAGTATGCGCAGACAGTGTTACACCTGTTGAAGCACAAACGCGAGATAATTCTTCAATAGCGATTACGTATGCTAAGTAATCGCTTCCAATTCCACCGTACTCTTCAGGCCATGGAATACCAGTTAAACCAAGCTCTGCCATTTGATCAAATAACTCTCGATCAAATCGCTCTTCTTCATCACGCTCAGCTGCTGTTGGTGCCACTTCATTTTTAGCAAAATCTCGAACCATTTTTCTTATCATTTCATGTTCTTCTGATAGTTTAAAATGCATCTCCGTCTCCCCCTCGCCCTTTTATAAAGCACGGCTAATAACAAGTTTCTGTATTTCACTTGTTCCTTCATATATTTGCGTGATTTTCGCATCACGGAAAAATCGTTCTACTGGATAGTCTTTCGTATAACCGTAACCACCAAATACTTGCACCGCCTCAATCGCGACTTCAACCGCTGTCTTAGAAGCAAATAATTTCGCAATAGATGCTTCTTTACCGCATGGTAATCCCTGTGCCCTAAGAGATGCCGCTCTATATACGAGTAACCTTGCTGCCTCGATACTTGTTGCCATATCTGCAAGCTTGAAGCCAATCCCTTGCTGCGCCGCAATGGGCTTCCCGAATTGCTCTCTTTCTTTTGCATAATCAATTGCACAGCCAAGCCCCGCTTCAGCAATTCCTAACGCCTGCGCACCGATTCCAATTCGCCCAACATCTAAATTCGCCATCGCCACCTTGAATCCTTGTCCTTCTTCCCCAAGTAAATTCTCAGCTGGCACTTTCATATCTTCAAAAGTAAGTTGTACTGTACGAGAACCGAGAAGTCCCATCTTATGTTCATCTTTTCCAATGATTAAACCAGGTGTATCTTTCTCTACTATAAATGCAGAAATACCACTTTTCCCTGCCTCTGGATTTGTAGAAGCAAATACAATGTATGTACTTGCTTCACCACCATTTGTAATAAACACTTTCGATCCATTAATAATATAATGATCACCTTTTTTCACAGCTCTTGATTTCAAACTCCCTGCATCTGATCCTGCATTTGGCTCTGTTAAAGCAAATGCACCTAAATATTCCCCGGTTGCAAGTTTAGAAACATATTTTTTCTTCTGTTCTTCTGTTCCAAAATATAAAATCGGATTCATTCCAACTGACGTATGTACAGCTAAAATTACACCAACTGTTGCACTTACCTTTGAGATTTCCTCAATTGCTAGAATGTAAGAAATAAAGTCCATTTCTGCCCCGCCGTATTTTGCAGGCGCTGGAATACCCATTAATCCAAGCTCACCCATCTTTTGCAAAATCTCTTTCGGGAACACCCCTTGTTCCATACTAGGAACAAAGGGAGCTATTTCCTTCTGTGCAAAATCCCGAACCATTTTCCTCATCATTTGCTGCTCTTCATTAAAACGAAAGTTCATATATTCCGCCTCCATTTGCTATATATCCTTTAAATAATTTGGTAAGACCACTATGTTGTAACAAAGGGGGCATTTATTCGTAAACGTAGAATCCACGACCTGTTTTACGCCCTAACCATCCTGCATTCACATACTTACGTAATAATGGACATGGGCGATATTTACTATCTCCTAATCCTTCATGCAACACTTCCATAATGTATAAACACGTATCTAAACCGATAAAATCAGCGAGTGTCAAAGGCCCCATCGGATGGTTCATACCAAGCTTCATGACTTCATCAATTGCTTCTTTCGTCGCTACACCTTCATATAACGTATAAATTGCTTCGTTAATCATCGGTAGTAAAATGCGGTTTGATACAAAACCTGGGAAATCATTCACTTCAACTGGTACTTTCCCAATTTTTTTCGTAATATCTTCAATTGCTTCATATACCGCATCATCGGTAGCCAAACCACGAATAATCTCAACAAGCTTCATAACTGGAACTGGATTCATAAAGTGCATACCGATTACTTTTTCCGGACGCTTCGTTACCGCTGCAATTTCTGTAATTGGCAGAGATGACGTATTCGTCGCTAAAATTGCGTGTTCTGGAGCAATTTCATCTAGATTCGCAAAGATTTTCTTTTTAATATCCATTTTCTCAACAGCTGCTTCAATAATAAGATCCGCTTCTTTCACACAATCTAAATCAAGCGTTACTGTAAGACGATTTAATGTCGCTTCCTTCTCTTCTTCCTTCATGCGTCCTTTTTCTACTTGGCGCGCTAAGTTTTTCGTAATGATAGCCATTCCTCTATCTAATTGCTCTTGCTTTAAATCTTGTACCTTCACGTCATATCCTGCCATTGCACATACTTGTGCAATTCCTGATCCCATTTGCCCTGCACCAATTACAACAATGTTTTGTACACCCATTTTTTCTTCCCCCTTAATTGTTAATAAATTTTATACCCTCGAACTTTAATTAGTGGACTTCAATCATCACTGCGTCCCCTTGACCGCCACCGCTACAAATCGAAGCAATTCCAATTCCGCCGCCGCGCTGCTTAAGTGCATGGATTAGTGTAACGATAATGCGCGCTCCGCTTGCTCCAATTGGATGTCCCATCGCTACCGCGCCGCCATTTACATTCAATTTTTCCGGATCAATTCCTGCGATTTCTGTACTTGCAATTGCTACCGCTGCAAATGCTTCATTAATCTCGAATAAATCGATGTCTTCAATTTTCTTGCCTGTTTTTTCAAGCAATGCGTTAATTGCATAACCTGGCGTTCTTGGGAAATCTTTAGATTCCACTGCAATTGCTGTATGCGCCAAAATTGTCGCTAATGGCTTTCTTCCTTCTTGCTTCGCTCTGTCTTCGCTCATTAATACAAGTGCGGCACCACCATCATTTAGTCCCGGCGCATTACCAGCTGTCACCGTTGCTGTCTTATCAAATACAGGTTTTAACTTTGCTAACTTTTCAATCGTTGTATCTTCACGTGGCGCCTCATCCTTTGCAACGACAATAGGATCGCCTTTTCTTTGCGGAATCGTTACTGGCACGATTTCCTCTTCAAAACGCCCTTCTTTATGCGCTGAAACCGCACGCTGATGGCTACGATATGCCCATTCATCTTGCGCTTCGCGAGAAATTCCATCTTCCTTCGCAACTTCTCCACCATAAACGCCCATGTGTGTACCTGAAAATGCACATGTTAAACCGTCAGCAACGTTTAAATCAACAACTTCGTTATTGCCCATTCTGTATCCCCATCTTGCTCCGCGTAAAATGTAAGGACTGTTACTCATCGACTCCATACCGCCAGCTACAATTAGTGATTGATCGCCAGTACGAATAATCTGATCCGCTAACGTAACCGCACGAAGCCCTGATGCACAAACTTTATTCACTGTTTCCGTCTGCACTTCCCAAGGGATTCCAGCAGCCCTCGCAGCTTGGCGCGATGGAATTTGTCCCTGCCCACCTTGAATAACCGTTCCAAATATAACTTCTTCAACCTCACTAGCCGCAACATTTGCTCTTTCAAGCGCTGCTTTAATTGCAATTCCTCCAAGTTCCGTCGCTTTTACATCTTTTAAAGATCCTCCAAATTTTCCAACTGGTGTTCTTGCGGCACTTAAAATAACTGTTTTACTCATGTTTCTTTCCCCCATTTCATTTTTTAACACTGAGCGCTCGCTCGATATCCCTACGTTGAGAAGAGGTGCAATCATTGCACCTCTTTCTAAAGTTGTATACATTCTTACAAACTACATCGCTTCTTTTTTCTGTCCGATAACAGATCGTTCTAAAATCTCTGTCACATCAAGAGTTTGAACTTTCTCTTCTACCTCTTTCGCTTTCGTTCCATCACTGATCATCGTTAAGCAATATGGACAACCTGTACCGATAATAGATGGCTGTACAGCTAATGCTTGTTCTGTACGAGCAACGTTAATACGAGAACCTGTTGTTTCTTCCATCCACATTAAGCCACCACCTGCGCCACAGCACATTCCCGTTTCACGGTTACGTGCCATTTCTACAAGATTCACTCCAGGAATCGCTTTCAAAATGTCACGTGGCGCTTCGTACACTTCGTTGTATCTTCCTAAATAACAGGAATCATGGTACGTAACTGTTTCTTCAATAGCGTGAACAGGCTTTAAGCGCCCTTCTTTCACCCACTGAGCTAACAATTCTGTATGATGATAGACTTCTGCTTGCAAGCCAAAGTCCGGATACTCATTTTTAAATGTGTTATAAGCATGAGGATCAATCGTAACGATTTTCTTCACTCCTGCCTTTTCAAATTCTTCGATATTCTTTGTCGCCATCTCTTGGAATACAAATTCATTTCCAAGGCGGCGTGGTGTATCTCCAGAATTCTTTTCTTTATTACCGAGAATTGCGAATGAAATGCCTGCTTCGTTCATTAACTTCGCAAACGATATCGCAATCTTCTGACTACGATTGTCGTATGATCCCATTGAACCAACCCAGAATAAATACTCGAATTCCTCCCCAGCTTTTGATTTTTCTTTTACAGTTGGAACTGTTACTTCGTCATCACCTTGGCGCCATGTTTCACGCTCTTTACGGTTCAGCCCCCACGGATTTCCTTGACGCTCGATATTTGTCATTGCGCGTTGTGCTTCCGCGTCCATTTTCCCTTCAGTCAAAACGAGATATCGACGTAAGTCAATAATTTTGTCAACATGCTCATTCATAACTGGGCATTGATCTTCACAGTTACGACACGTTGTACATGCCCAAATCTCTTCTTCTGTAATAACATCTCCGATTAAACTCGGATCGTAAGCGAGCGTTGTAGACGCTGATTCTTGTTGCCCTTTTCCAGCTGCCATCATCGCTAACTGATTTCCTTGTGTATTATTGAAGGCAACTACTGGAACCCACGGTGCTTTTGATGTTACCGCAGCTCCTTTATCAGTTAAATGATCGCGAAGTTTTAAAATTAAGTCCATCGGTGATAACATTTTTCCTGTTCCTGTTGCCGGACACATATTTGTACAACGGCCACACTCTACACAAGCGTATAAGTCAATAAGTTGATTTTGTCTAAACTCTTCAATTTTACCAACACCAAATGTTTCTTGCGTTTCATCTTCAAAATCAATCTTTTCAAGCTTCCCTGGGTTTGAAAGACGACCGAAGAATACATTAGCTGGTCCTGCAATTAAATGCGCATGTTTTGATTGTGGAACATACACTAAAAACGTTAACAAAATTAGTAAATGCACCCACCAAGAAAAATAGAACACTGAAATGGCTACGGTTTCATTTATCCCGCTAAAAACGTAAGCGATTGCAGAAGCAATTGGCTCACTCCATGAAAGCTCCTCGCCATGCCATATAAGTCCCATACCGTTACCAAGTAGCACAGAAATCATTAAGCCACCGATAAAGATAAGAACAAGACCTGATTTGAAGTTACGTTTTAAACGAACAAGCTTTTCTACATAACGTCTATGAAAAGCCCAAAATACTGCAATTAAAATAACAAGTGTGACAATTTCCTGGAAGAATGTAAATGCAGGGTATAGTGGTCCAAGTGGAAGATGTGATCCTGGTGCGAGTCCTTTCCAAACGAAGTCAATTGCTCCAAATTGGACAAGAATAAATCCGTAAAAGAACATAACGTGAATGATGCCGCTTTTCTTATCTTTCAGCAGCTTTTTCTGACCGAAAACATTGACCTTAAGGAGATCCCAACGCTCTTTAAAACGACGGTCAAACTCAATTTTTTTTCCTAATTGTATGTAGGCCATTCTCGTCCGTATAAGATATACAAACAAATATCCTGCATAAGCAATAACAGCAATGGCAGCCAGCCAATTAATAATCAGTAAGCTATTCATTTTTATGCTACCCCTCTCTTTGTAAGCCCTCTTTCTTTTTGAATCTTCAAAAATATATAATTTTCTGAATTATATCCCCTATCCCCATTATATAATGAGTGAGCATTCAGTCAACAGTTTTTTGTTATAGAACAACACATTTTTTCATAAAGCTGTTTATTTCGGTGAAACTATAAAGTGAAACTTTAATCAGTAAGGGCGGTTCTTCCCCCGCTGATTATTAGTTGAACCAATCGGGCTTTTACGGGCAGTTGATTTCCTAACTAGCTTCTGCTTATTCATCAATTTTTGAAATAGGAAGCTTACTACCCGTTAAAGCGGGGTAAAGTGAAACTTTAATCAGTGCAACATACTATCCTCTAATGAAATTTATAATAACAACCGTGCTACCCGTATCATTTGTAACACACTGAAGGTGAAAAGAATGCGAAGGAGGGAATTCACTGATGCTCTACTTATCTCTTTTGTTAATATCCGTTGCTCTTTGGATTACAATTGACCTTTCATACGGGAGACTTCTTCATTTAAAACGGGTAAGCTCTCGCACTTTCCCTTTACGTCAAAGTGATTTTCACCTTTATACATATGGGAAAGATTTATATGACGCTTTATTTACTGATATAAAACAAGCACAGCACCACATTCATATTTTATTCTTCATTGTAAAAAACGATAAAATCAGTCGTGAATTTTTAAATTTGCTGATTGATAAGGCTCAGGAAGGAATTGAAGTACGACTTTTACTTGATCGATTTGGCAGCCATTCTTTATCAAACGAAGCTATTCGCTCCCTGCAAAAACATGGTGTATCTTTTTCATTTTGTCATAAGGTAAAATTTCCTCTTCCTTTCTTTTCTGCCAATCAAAGAAATCATAGAAAAATTACAGTGATTGATGGGAAAACCGGCTATATCGGGGGATTTAATATTGGCGAAGAGTATCTAGGTCATAATGAACACTTAGGATTATGGCGAGACTATCATTTACGTCTTACAGGAGAAGGGGTTCAAGATTTACAAAAGCAATTTTTGCATGATTGGTTTGATGATACGAAACAGAATTTATTGGATGCTTCTCTTTATTTTCCAAAACAACAACCAGGTACCATCTTGCATCAATTTATTCCGACTGATGGTGCTTATTTACAGCATACTTTTTTACATTTAATTAACGGAGCAAAAAAAGAAATCTGTATCGGTACGCCATATTTCATTCCTGGAAAAAAAATTATGAATGCCTTATTAAAAGCAAGAGAAAGAGGGGTTCAAATCACAATTCTTGTTCCAGAAAAAGCTGATCACCCTCTCGTTCGGGAAGCAAAATTCCCGTACTGCCGAAAATTAATACAGGCTGGTTGCAATATTTATGCATTTCAACAAGGGTTTTTTCACGCCAAAATTATTATAGTGGACGATGATATTTGTGATATCGGAACGGCAAACTTTGATATGAGAAGTTTATATATTAACCATGAAATAAACTGCCTGTTATATAATAAACATTTCATTCAAACAGTAAAAAATAAATTTCATGAAGATCTAGAGAATGCATCCGTACTTTCCTATAGCGATGTAAACCCGCCTTCTCTTATCAATAGAGGAAAGGAATGGATTGGAACAATACTTGCTTTCTTTTTATAGGAAAGACAATGAATAAAAGAGGTGTATCTCATATGATTATACGGTTTGGATATGTCTCACATGCAATGGCACTCTGGGACTGTTCTCCTGCCAAAACAATGACGTTTACAAGTTTTAAGAAACTTAGCAAGCAAGAACGAGAAGACAAACTGTACCATGTTATAAAGCAAAATTTAGAGCACACAATACGTATCCTTCATTACAATATAGCGCATGAAATCCCACTATATCGCCTATCGTCTTCCATCGTCCCACTTGCAACACATCTCGAAGTCGAGTTTGACTATATTGGGGTATTCACACCACTTTGGCGTAAAATAGGGGCTTTAATTAAAGAACACAATTTACGAATAAGTTTTCATCCAAATCAATTTACGCTATTTACAAGCGACAAGCCACATATTACTACTAACGCTATTACGGATATGACTTATCATTATAAAATATTGGATGCTATAGGCATTGCAGATTCTTCTTACATTAATATTCATGTAGGTGGAGCCTATGGAAATAAAGAAAAGGCAATTGAGCGCTTCCATGAAAACATAAAAAAACTTCCTACACATATAAAAAAACAAATGACTCTTGAAAATGATGATAAAACCTATACAACCGCTGAAACTTTATCCATTTGCCAAAAAGAAAATATTCCATTTGTATTTGATTATCATCATCATATGGCCAATCTTTGCGAGGAACCACTAGAAGAGTTGCTTCCTGCAATTTTTGAAACTTGGTCACATACAAATATCTCTCCTAAAGTTCACATTTCCTCCCCGAGATCGGAAAAAGAATTTAGGGCTCATGCTGAATATATCGATTTAGAGTTTATTAAGCCTTTCTTACACATTGCAAAAAAACACAATCATAATTTCGATATTATGATTGAAAGTAAACAAAAAGACTTAGCACTATTCCAATTAATAGATGAACTTTCTGCTATAAGAGGAATTAAAAGAATAAGTGGTGCAATGTTACAGTGGTAAATTGTAACTTTGCACCATTTTTTCAAAAAAGTAATTTTTATAGTAAAAAACATTCTGTTTTATATGCTATTATTTAAATTAGCATTTTCTCCCCGAGATTCAACTTTATTGAAACGGAGTCATAATATGATTAATCAAAAAAAGTATATACAATCTGTCATAAT
>NZ_WEII01000035.1:0-47174 GCF_009183805.1 Bacillus sp. B2-WWTP-C-10-Post-4
GTTCAGAGTATAATTATAAATAACTGGATTTTACGATTAAGTTTAGGAAGAAATAAAAAAATAAATAGGTGATATATATGCTACGTTCTATCTCGCATAATCCAATTTTATCGCATATACCGCCTGCTACTCAAATGCCGAAAGAAGCAAATGTCAGAACAGGACTTGCATTTTCGGATAATTTGCATGCAGATCCGAAAAAAGATAAATTACTAGAACAAATGGAAGCTTTTGTCGATAATATTGGAGAAATTAAAGAGAAAATTGAAATGGAATTAACGCTTGATAATGTAATGGAATACAAAAATACAGTAAAATCATTTTTGAATTTTTACGTGGATAATGTATTGCAGTATAAAGATGTCATGTCTCGTCACCCGCGTTACGGATATTCACAGAAAATGACGATTGTGAAACAGGCAGAAATGGGATTGAATGAATTAGAAGATGTTATGAATTTAATTAATACGAAAACAGGACATTTAGAAATGTTAAATCAAATTGGAGAAATCCATGGTTTAATTGTGAATTTAGTCTTGTAAAAGGAAGGAAGCTATATGTACATACAATTATATGAAAAACTCGTTATTATTCAAAAAGCGTATGAAAATATTCAAGCGCTTGGAGAGCAAATATATGAGAATTTAAAAAATAAAAATGTAAATGCAGTTCAAAAATTGCAAGTAGAGCAATTGCAGTACATTGATGGTTTAAAAGGGTTATCAAGCTCATTAGAAGAAATGGTTGTTCAGTTCTGTAAAGAACAAGGAGTTGAAGCGTTTCGTGTAAGTGCGTTATTTTCGTATTTTTCTCAAGAAGAAATTGAAAAAATGGAAGAATTACAAAAAAACGTAACTGAATTAGAAGAGAATGTAAAAATGCTTCTTTTGAAAAATCAATATTACTTAAACGTACTATTAAAAACTACAGAAAGTATTGTGGATTCTGTTTCTGAATATAACTTAGAGCGAAACAATAATTCGCAAATCTTTATGAACGAACTATTGTAAAGGAGAAGTGAAGCTTTATGAGATTATCTGATTATAATACACCGCTATCTGGCATGTTAGCGGCTCAAATGGGGTTACAAACAACGAAACAAAACTTGTCTAACATTCATACACCGGGTTATGTGCGTCAAATGGTGAATTACGGATCTGTTGGAGCAAGCAATGGTCATACGCCAGAACAGAGAATTGGTTACGGTGTACAAACGCTAGGTGTTGACCGTATTACTGATGAGGTAAAGACGAAGCAGTTTAATGATCAATTATCTCAGCTCTCTTACTATAACTACATGAATTCAACTTTATCACGTGTAGAGTCTATGGTTGGAACGACAGGGAAGAATTCATTATCTAGTTTAATGGACGGTTTCTTTAATGCCTTTCGTGAAGTAGCAAAAAATCCAGAGCAACCAAACTACTATGATACATTAATTTCTGAAACTGGGAAGTTCACAAGTCAAGTGAATCGTCTTGCGAAAAACTTAGATACAGTGGAAGCACAGACAGCAGAAGATATTGAAGCGCATGTTAATGAATTTAATCGTCTTGCTGCTAGTTTAGCAGAAGCGAATCATAAAATTGGACAAGCGGGTACACAAGTGCCGAATCAACTTTTAGACGAACGAGATCGCATCGTTACAGAGATGTCTAAGTATGCAAACATAGAAGTATCTTATGAATCTATGAATCCTAATATCGCGAGTGTTAGAATGAATGGTATTTTAACAGTAAATGGACAAGATACATATCCACTTCAATTAAATAAAGAAAAAGACCCAATGTCAGTTGAGATTTACGGTTCAGAAATCTCTGTAACTAGCGGAGCGATAAAATCAGCGATTGATACGAAAGCAAAGATTGTTGATTATAAAAAAAATCTCGAAGACTTAATGAGTTCAGTGAAAAATCAAGTGAATACAGTGATGGGAAAAGATTTCTTCGTTGGAGATTATGCAAAAGATATGAAGTTAAATCCAGAATTCCAAAAAGATGTTTCGAAAATGAAAATGTCTGCTGAAACAGCAAATAAACTAGCAGCAGTTACAGATGGAGATTATAAAGAAGGTCTTTCTTATAAACAAGCATTAGACCAATTTATAGTTCGTGTTGCATCTGATAAAAGTGCAGTAAATGGTTATCAAAAAATTCATGGCGATTTACTAGAAGGTATTCAGCAAGAAAAAATGAGCGTTGAAGGTGTAAATATGGAAGAGGAAATGGTAAATTTAATGGCCTTCCAAAAATATTTCGTCGCAAACTCTAAAGCTATTACTACAATGAATGAAGTGTTTGATAGTCTATTTTCGATTATTCGATAAGTGATAATAATTGATTGGAAATATATAAGGAGGAGATAGAAATGAGAGTATCTACATTTCAAAATGCAAACTGGGCAAAGAATCAGTTAATGGATTTGAATGTGCAACAACAATACCATAGAAACCAAGTAACTTCAGGGAAGAAAAATCTTCTTATGAGTGAAGATCCACTTGCAGCGAGTAAATCATTTGCGATTCAACATTCATTGGCGAATATTGAACAAATGCAAAAAGATTTAGCTGACTCAAAAAATGTATTAACACAAACTGAAAATACTTTACAAGGTATTTTTAAATCTTTAACGAGAGCAGATCAATTAACGGTACAGGCATTAAATGAGCCAAATGGTGAAAAAGAATTGAAAGCCATCGGTGCAGAGATTGATCAAATTTTAAAACAAGTTGTATATTTAGCGAATACGAAAGAGCAAGGTCGTTATATTTTCGGTGGTGATAGTGCAGAAAAGTCACCATTTACAGAAGATGGTACGTACCAGGGTGGACAAAATGATGTGAACTGGCAATTAAATGATGGTTATGAATTAAAGGCATTTCGTAACGGAGAAGCATTATTATCACCGGTTATAAAAACGTTAAAACAGATGAGCGAAGCGATGCAAAAAGGTGACCAAAAAGCGTTACAACCGTTATTAGGAGAAAATAAGAAAAACTTAGATGGCATCATTAACCGTACAACTGAAGTTGGTTCAACAATGAACACAATGGAGACGTTTAAAACAATTTTAAGTGAGCAAAATTTAGCGCTTCAAGAAAACCGTAAAGAAATTGAGGATGTTGATTTAGCGGTCGCAATTTCTGACTTGGCATATATAAATGCGACGTATGAAGCGACGCTTAAAGCGGTTAGTACGATGAGTAAAACGAGTATTTTAGACTACATGTAATCTATAAGGAGTGAGAAAAATGGCAGGAACAACGATGACAGGTATTGGTGGTAGACAACAAATTTGGAACCTCGGAAATAATATGATCGATACTTCTAACTTCGTCGAATTAGAAATGAATGCTTTAGATATGAGAAAAACACCGTATACGAAAGAAAAGAATGACCTTACAAATGATAAACTACTATATACAAGTTTAAAATCAGAATTTAGTTCTTTTACACAAACTTTTAAAAACTTAGCGGCTTTTAAAGGAAATGAGAAAAAAGTAACGACAACACAAGACGGTTATATTAATGTAAAAGCTGATGGTGGTGCGATTGCAGGAACTTTTAATATGACGATTACACAGCTTGCACAGCGTCATCAAATAGCTTCAAATGACATTAAAGATATAAATGCGAAGCTTCCTAAAGATGAAACATTAAAACTAGGTGGTAAAGAACTAAAAGTAACAACTGATATGACATATAAAGATTTAATTAATAAGATTAATGATGGAGATTATGGCGTATCAGCTTATACACTTGGAAATAAAATTTTCATGACCTCGAAAAAAGAAGGAACAGATGGAGTAATTAAGTTTGAGGGGAACACATCTACACTATTTCAAGATATTGGTTTAGCTAATGCGGATGGCGTAGCGCTTAATACAATCAATGAAGCACAAAATGCTATGTATACTATTAATGGTATCAAAGGGGAAGGTTCTACTAATACAATTGAAGCTCTTCCTGGTGTGAAAATTGAGTTGTTAAAGGTAACTGAGCCGAAAGTAGAAGGAGCGCCAGATGCTGGTACAACAACAGATCCAAAAGCAAAAGGTATAGATCTAAAATTTACAGTAAATGACTCAAACGTAACAGATGCATCGAATGTTATTAAAAAAATGGTAGCTGATTATAATAAAGCTGTTTCTACAGTAGATATCTTTGCTGGAAAAGGTGGAGCTTTCCAAGGTCAAGCTATTATGCAAAGTGTACGTCAGGCAATGAACAATGTCGTAACATTTTCTCAAGATGGTAATTATTTATTCACATTTGGTATTCAATTAAAGCAAGATGGAACGATGGAAGTTAATGATGAAAAATTAACACAAGCATTAAAAGAAAAACCCGATGCAGCGAAGCAATTTTTCTTTAGTTCTAACGGTTTAGGAAAAATGATGGAAGAACCGCTTGATAAACTATTCGGTGATAAAGGTGTAGTCGGCGAGAGAGTTAAAAACATTGACTCACGTGTAAGTGATTTAGATAAAAAGATTAAAGATATTGAGACGCAAAACTTGCAAAAGCAAGATGAAATCGTGAAGAAGTATCAAAAGCTAGAGAGTACATTGGCGGCGCTTGATAGCCAACTAAAAACAATTAAAGCAATGACAAAACAAAAAAGTGATGATTAATGAAAGTTGAGGAAGTGATCGTATGCAAGCATGGCAACGTTATATGCAAAATGATATTATGACGAGTAATCCGATTAAAAATACAATTTTTATTTATGAAAGATGTATTGTAGAGTTTCGTAATTTAGAAGAACTTTTACATACTTTTAAACTTCAAGAAGGGGACGCACTTCTTGAAAAATTAGAACGTATTTTTGAAGAACTAAAGCTTCAATTAAATCCTGAGATTACGAAAGATTTATATGATAGTCTCTATGGTTTATATGATTGGATTAGCATTCAAATTCAAACGATGAAAGTAACGCGTGAAGCGAAAGATATTGATGCAATTGTGAAAGTGTTACAAGATTTAATAGACGGTTACCGCGGAGCACTTGAAAATGAACAATGATATTTATCGGACGTTTGTCAGCTGTTTTAATGAAATCGGTGAATTGCAAGTGTCAGACAGAGAGTTTGCTGAGAAGAGTGAGATGTTAAATCGCTGGATGATGACATTGGATGAAGAAACGCGTGCACAAGTTGCAGCAGAAGTAAGCCCGTTCATTATTAAGGCAGCACAGCATATTCGGGATAAGCAAAAGATTTTGGAAGAAATGATTATGACAAATGATGGGCGAATGAAGGCTAATTCATTTTACGGTAAATATTAATAATAACGTCTGGAAACAGGTTCCCCTTTTAAAAGGGGGTCTATTCCTTCGTTTACATAAAGAACCCGCTGATTGAGGTTTCATTTTATGACTGTGATGAAATAATAATTGTAATCTAAATAATAGAAAAATGGACTTTAGTTTATATATTGAAATGTTCTATAGGTTACTGTGTGTATACAGTTTTTTGCATTCTTTTTTATATTTTTATATTTTTCTAAAGACAACAATGAAAAAATGGAATAAAATATGTAAGGGTACATAATAGTAAATATTTTAATAAATGCATATAAGAAAATAAATAATGAAGTGAAACTTCTATCAGTGGATCATTACGTTAGAAAAGGAAGGGTGTGGAATATGCCAGATTTAGTGAGTGATGTAAGCCATTATATGAATTATTTAGTGACGAAACGAAATACGGTTTCTAGTAATATTGCAAATGCGAATACACCTGGCTATAAAGCACAAGATGTAACATTTGCTGAGCAGATGAATAAAAGTAGTGCGTTATATAAAAACAATGCGGCTGATTTAAAGAGTAATCCAGATTTATATCAAACGAATGAAATGCACTTGCCGACAGTAAATACGAAAAATACATATGCAAAGATTCAAACAAAATCAATGCAAACGAATAAAGACGGAAATAGTGTGGATGTAACGACAGAAATGCTAGATTTAATGAAAGCAAATCAGTTATACGGTATTTCAGTTAACGCAATTAATACACAATATGCAATTAACCAAGCGGCACGCGGACGTTAAAAGTAGAAGGAGAGACAACGGATGTTTCAGGCAATTAATGCAAGTGGCTCAGGACTAACGACAGCGAGAAAGTGGATGGAAGTTACTTCTAACAATATTGTAAATGCAAATACGACGGCGGCTCCGGGGGCAGATTTATATGAGCGGCGTAGTGTGGTGCTAGAATCAAACAATAGTTTTGCAAGTATGTTAGATGGGGCTCCTACTAACGGAGTAAAAATAAAAAGTATTGAAGCAGACAAAACGGAAAATTTAGTGTATGATCCGACGCATCCGCACGCAAATGAAGAAGGATATGTACGTTATCCCAATATTGATGTAACTGCTGAAATGACGAATGTAATGGTTGCTCAAAAAATGTATGAAGCGAATACGAGTGTATTAAATGCGAATAAAAAAATGCTTGATAAAGATTTAGAAATCGGCCGAGGATAAGGGGGAAGATAGTAATATGAAAATTCAACCAATGTTACATACACAACCATTTGGAGCAATTCAGTCAATTGGTGCACCGAAAACTTCTCAAACATCTGTAGCTCCGGAGAAAAAGTTTATTGATTTATTGGAAGATATGAATCAAACGCAAAACAATGCGCAAACAGCAGTATATGATTTACTAACTAAAGGGGTAGGAGAAACACATGACGTTTTAATTCAGCAAAAGAAAGCTGAGTCTCAAATGAAAACAGCTGCTCTCGTACGTGATAATCTTATTGAAAATTATAAGTCACTAATTAATATGCAAATTTAGGAAAGTGGACGGGTGTGTTTAAATGGAAAAGATGAAAAATGTTATTCAATCGTTAAAAACGTGGCATAAGTTAGTAATTGGTGCTGCGATTTTAGCGATTGTAACAGGAGCACTTTTATACTTCACCTTGCCAGATAAATATGTTGTTGTATATCAAAATTTAAATGATACAGATAAACAAGAGATTACAGCAGAATTATCGAAGTTAGGTGTCGATTATCAATTAGCGGCCGATGGTTCGATTCGTGTGCAAAAGAATGATGCTCCATGGGTTCGAAAAGAAATGAATGGGATGGGCTTACCGTTTAATTCGAAAAGCGGTGAGGAAATTTTATTAGAAAGCTCTCTCGGTTCAAGTGAGCAAGATAAAAAAATGAAGCAAATTGTCGGTACGAAGAAGCAATTGGAGCAAGATATTGTAAGAAATTTTGCGACAGTTGAAACGGCAAATGTTCAAATTACATTGCCTGAAAAAGAGACAATTTTTGATGAAGAAAAAGCAAAAGGAACAGCGGCGATTACGGTTGGAGTGAAGCGTGGACAATTGCTAACAGCTGATCAAGTTGCGGGTATACAGCAAATGATTAGTGCAGCGGTTCCTGGTGTGAAAGCAGAAGAAGTAAGTGTTATTGATAGTAAAAAAGGTGTTATCTCAAAAGGAGCAGATGAAGCACATTCTAGTAGTTCCTCTTCTTATGAGAAAGAAGTAGAGATGCAGCACCAACTTGAAGGTAAATTAAAGCAAGATATTGATGCAACGTTAATGACGATGTTTAAACCGAATGAATATAAAGTGAATACGAAAGTATCTGTAAACTACGATGAAGTTACACGTCAGTCAGAAAAGTATGGTGATAAAGGTGTACTTCGTAGTAAACAAGAGCAAGAGGAAAGCTCTACTGCGCAAGAAGGGGCAGATACGAAGCAAGGTGCTGGTATTACAGCGAACGGTGAAGTGCCAAACTACGGTACGAACAATAATCAAAATGGTAAAGTTGTCTATGATAATAAAAATGGTAACAAAATCGAAAACTATGAAATAGATAAAACAGTTGAAACAATTAAGAAACACCCAGAATTAACGAAAACAAATGTTGTTGTATGGGTAGATAATGATACGCTAGTAAAACGTAGAATTGATATGACAACTTTTAAAGAAGCAATCGGAACAGCGGCAGGACTTCAAGCTGATCCGAACGGTAACTTTATAAATGGTCAAGTTAACGTTGTAACTGTTCAGTTCGATCAGCCGAAAGCCGAAAAAGAGAAAGAGCCAGAAAAAAGTGGTATGAACTGGTGGTTATTCGGTGGAATTACAGCTGGCTTATTAGCGATTGGTGGCCTAGTATGGTTCTTATTAGCAAGACGTAAGAGAAAGAAAGAAGAAGAGGAATATGAAGAATACTTAGCAGAAGAGGAAATTGCTGCAAGTAATGAAAGTATCTTGGAAATTCCTGAAGAAAAAATAGTGCCAGAGCCAAAACCTGAACCAGAAGAACCGAAAGAACCAACGTTAGATGAACAAGTGCAGGATGCTACGAAAGAACATGTAGAAGGAACTGCAAAAGTAATTAAAAAATGGTTAAACGGACAGTAAGGGAGGAACAACGATGTTAGATGAAATCTCCTCCAAAGAAAAAGCTGCCATCCTTATTCGTACATTAGAAGAAGGGGTGGCAGCAAAAGTCATAGAATATATGACAGCTGAGGAAAAAGAAGTATTACTTCGTGAAATCGCAAAGTTTCGTGTATACAAACCAGAAACGTTAGAAAATGTACTAGGAGAGTTCTTATATGAACTAAATGTAAAAGAATTGAACTTAGTCACTCCAGATAAAGAATACATTCGTCGCATATTTAAAAACATGCCAGAAGACGAACTGGAAAAATTATTGGAAGATCTTTGGTATAACAAAGATAATCCGTTTGAATTCTTAAATTCACTTACAGATTTAGAGCCACTTCTTACAGTGCTTAATGATGAGTCACCACAAACAATTGCAATTATCGCTTCTTATATTAAACCGCAACTTGCGTCTCAATTAATTGAGAGATTGCCAGATCATAAGCGCGTTGAAACGGTAATGGGTATAGCGAAACTAGAACAAGTTGATGGTGAGTTAATTAATCAAATTGGTGAGTTGTTAAAATCGAAATTAAATAATATGGCATTTAGTGCAATTAATAAAACTGATGGCTTGAAAACAATCGTAAATATTTTAAATAATGTTTCACGAGGTGTTGAAAAAACAGTCTTTCAAAAGCTGGATGAAGTCGATTATGAGTTATCTGAGAAAATTAAAGAAAATATGTTTGTCTTTGAAGACTTACTTGGTCTTGAAGATCTTGCGCTTCGCCGTGTATTAGAAGAAATTACAGATAACGGTGTTCTTGCGAAAGCACTTAAAATTGCAAAAGAAGAAATTAAAGAGAAATTATTTACATGTATGTCTTCAAACCGTAAAGAGATGATTCTAGAAGAATTAGATGGCTTAGGACCGCTTAAGATGACGGATGCTGAAAAAGCGCAGCAAACGATCACTGGTACAGTGAAAAAGCTAGAGAAAGAAGGAAGAATTATCGTTCAAAGAGGTGAAGAGGATGTCCTTATTTAAAAACAGAATTCCGAAGAATTCTGTTTCTTTTTCTGAAGAAACGTATGAATTACAATTTCCAAAACCAGCTTCAGTTCAAATAGAAGAGGAAGAATTACAAGCTGATCATGCAGAACTTCGCGCCCAGCAAGAATCGTTACATATGGAAATGAATCAGCTAAGGCAAGAGAAGCAAATGCTAGAACGAGAGCGGCAGCAGTTATTACAAGATAAAGAACAATTTCAAATGCATATTCATGAGCAAATGGAACAGATGGAAGCAGCGCGTGTGCAATTTCAAAAAGAACAACAAGAAACAGCGTATGAATGGACAGAGTTGTTATGGAATCAATCTTTTCATCTAGCAGAAAAAATCGTGAATCAAGCGGTAGATTCACGATTGCTTGATGTGTTACCTATTTTAACTGGCATCGTGCAAACATTGCCAACTTCGTTTGAAAAATTAATCATTACAGTACATCCAGAAACGTTTGAACGTATTCAAGAAGAGAAGGAGAATACGAAAGAATATTGGTTACTACAATTAGTAGAATGGAAATATGATTTCTCCCTGCAGTTTGGTGAATTTGTTCTGGAAGAAGAGAAAGAGTTCTTTGAATTTAAATTTGCACCTATATTTGCGAAACTTCGTCAGAAATGGGAAGAAGAGAAGTTATTTGAGGAGCAAAATGTATGAGCCGCCTGTTAATGAATGAGAACGAAAAATGGAATAAGTTCATTGAAACACCGCTGTATACGAAAGTAGGCAAAGTTCATAGTGTACAAGAACAGTTTTTCGTAGCAAAAGGGCCGAAAGCGAAGATCGGAGATGTTTGCTTCGTTGGAGAACATAACGTCTTATGTGAAGTGATTGCCATTGAAAAAGAAAATAATATGCTACTTCCATTTGAACAGACAGAAAAAGTATGTTATGGAGATTCAGTGACATTAGTTTCAGAAGATGTTGTTGTACCACGTGGTAATCACTTGCTCGGAACAGTGTTAAGTGCAAATGGTGAAGTGTTAAATGAGGAAGCTGAAAACATTCCATTACAGAAAATAAAACTAGATGCACCACCTATACATGCATTTGAACGTGAAGAGATTACCGATGTATTTGAAACAGGAATAAAATCAATTGATTCTATGCTAACAATTGGTATCGGTCAAAAGATTGGTATTTTTGCTGGGTCAGGTGTTGGTAAATCAACTTTACTTGGAATGATAGCAAAAAATGCAAAAGCTGATATAAATGTTATTAGTTTAGTAGGAGAACGTGGCCGGGAAGTAAAAGACTTTATTCGAAAAGAGTTAGGCGAGGAAGGTATGCGAAAAAGCGTCGTTGTTGTAGCGACGTCAGATGAAAGTCACCTTATGCAACTTCGTGCAGCGAAACTCGCAACGTCTATTGCTGAATACTTCCGTGATCAAGGTAATAACGTATTACTTATGATGGACTCTGTTACTCGTTTTGCCGATGCACGAAGAAGTGTTGATATTGCTGTTAAAGAATTACCGATTGGTGGTAAAACACTGTTAATGGAAAGTTATATGAAGAAGTTGTTAGAGCGGTCCGGAAAAACACAAAAGGGATCTATAACAGGTATTTATACGGTGCTTGTTGATGGGGATGATTTAAATGGTCCTGTACCAGATTTAGCACGTGGTATTTTAGATGGACATATCGTATTAAAGCGTGAGCTTGCAACGCTTAGTCATTATCCTGCAATTTCAGTATTAGATTCAGTAAGTAGGATTATGGAAGAAATTGTTTCGCCACATCATTGGCAACTTGCAAATGAAATGAGAAAGATTTTATCAATTTATAAAGAAAATGAATTGTATTTTAAGCTAGGAACGATTCAAGAAAATGAAGAAAATGCTTATATTTTTGAATGTAAAAATAAAGTAGAAGGCATAAATACATTTTTAAAGCAAGGTCGATCGGATAGTTTCCAATTTGATGATATCGTTGAAGCGATACAGCATATAGTATAAGGCCTCTGCCCAAGAGGTCTTATTTTTTTGTTTTTTAATATTTCACAGATTTTTTTGGAAAAAAACTATATAATAGAAAAAGAGAACGTTATAATAGAAAGGGGCTATGAAAACAGGTGGATAAACAGCAGTACGACACAATAAAATTACAAATAAACCAAGAAAAAGAACATATTTTAAAAGAAGTGTATGAATTAACAGCTGAAAAAAGAAAAATAGAACAAAAAAAAGAATATGATTTATATGTTGTGAAATCGCGTAGTAAAGTCGTACAAACTGGGCAACGTATTATGGCTGGAATGCTTTCTTCACATACGTTTTCACCTGAAAGAATAGAAGAATGGAATCGAAAAATTAAAAAAACGGAAGGTTTTATTCAAAAAAATGAAAGCCTTTTAGAGCAAGTAAAAGAAAAAGAACGTGTCATTGATGAGATGTATCAAGAAGATTGCAAAAAGCTTGCGAAAGCACAAGAAAAGCTGGAAGAAAAAATGCTTCTGGATTTGAAAATGTGTATGAATGGATGAGGTGAATGTAGTGATACAGTCTGTATTACCGGTGCAACAAAGTTTACCTCCGCAAAAAGAAAAAGGGCTAGAAGTACAATCAAAAAATGAAGATTCTTCATTCGATCGTACGATGAGAATGGAAAATAAAAAACAGCCGCAAACGGAGAAAACGAAACGAGAAGAAGCACCAAAAGAAGAGAGAAAAGATTATATTCTTTCTAAAAAATCGGTAACGGAAGAAGAACCTATTGTAAAGAAAGAAGAAAAAAAAGAGACAGAACAGTTGTTATTAGCTGTATCTGAGCAAATGGTTGCAATTGAGCAATTACATGTGCAGCCGGAATTGTTATATCAATACATACAAAAAATACAAGAGCTATATAAAGAATATGGCAATATTAAACTTAATGAATTACCTGCAGCTGAATTACAACAATTACAAGAACTTCTTTCAAATATGAATATCAAAAATGCTATATGTTTAGAAGATACAATGCAAATGGTATTAGACAAAATGAAGATGCCAGAGCAAGCGATGCAAGCATTGAAGGCTGTAGAAACAGAAACTTGTAATATTGCAAAGAAACAAGAAGAGTTTAAAGACGTAGATCTTCCGAAAGCTGAGAGCGATGATGCAAAGATAGAGTTGCCAGAAGTTGATGCATTAAACGATTCGAGCTCTGCAGGTGCAGAATTATTAAATAAAACGACGAGTACCGAACAAATAGGGAAATCAAATAGTGGTGCTGAGAAAGTTTCATTACCTGACTTAGGAAAGAAAATGGAAGCGCAAGTAGAAGCGCTGCAAAAATTTGTAGTGAAACAAGAACGTGTTTTATTTCAGTTAAATCCAGAAAAACTTGGTACATTAACAGTGTTTATGAAAAAACATGGAGATCAAATTGACGTTCACGTAGAAATGGAAAAACACGATGCGAAAAAACGTGTTGAAATCATTTTTGATGAATTGAAATTAAAGTTAAAAGAAAAAGAAATCAATATTCAAATTAGCTATTCAGATAAAGATGAAAATCGTAAAGAACAGCGAGAACAAGAGCAAAGGCAAAAACAGAAATTAGCAAATACAAATCATGAAAAACAACAATCAACAGAATTTGCGGGATTATTGGAGGAATAACGCGTGCCAACAGTTGGATTAAATACAACGAGTACAAATCATATTCCGTTACAAGCAGGGGCGCAAACAAAAAACGCATCTGTAAATGGTGTGCAATCGCCAGTTCAACAAACAAACGGAGTATCAGCAAGTAATCAAAAAACACCCGGTATTATGGATAAAGATGATTTTTTGAAACTATTTTTAGCAAGCTTTCAACATCAAGACCCGTTTAATGCGATGGATATGAACCAAATGATGAATCAAACGGCTCAACTATCGCTTATGGAGCAAGTACAAAATATGACGAAAGCAGTAGATAAACTACAATCAACGATGTATACGACAGCTCTTGATGGTGGGATGAAATTTTTAGGAAAGTATGTTAGAGGTATAAACAATAAGGGGGAGCAAGTGACTGGTCAAGTGGAAACAGTTCGACTTGCCGAAAATAACGATGTACAACTTATTGTTGATAATCAAGTTGTCTCACTTCGTTTTGTAGAAAGGGTTTCAGATAAACCGATAGCAGAAACAAATCCAGAAGATGAGAAGAAAGATGATATAGAGAAAAATGAAGAGGTTAAGCAAAATTAATCAAAGGAGTGTATATAGGTTATGATTAAAGCGTTATATACGAGTATTACAGGGATGAATGCGGCACAAAATGCATTAAGTGTTACTTCAAATAATATTGCAAATGCACAAACAGTTGGATATAAAAAGCAAAAAGCTATTTTTGATGATCTGCTATATAATAATACGGTTGGTTCACGTGGGGATGGTGCTTATGCTGGTACGAATCCAAAGAGTATCGGTAACGGTGTAAAGTTTAGTGGGACATCTACAGATTTTAGTGATGGTTCTATTACTTTAACTAGTGATAAGATGGAGACAGCCATAGAGGGAAATGGTTTATTTTTAGTTGGTGATCGTAATAGTGGAAATGTAGAGTATACGAGAAAAGGGTCTTTCGGTGTATCGAAAGATAACTATGTTACAAATACAAGTGGACAGTATGTGCTAGGTTATGGTGTGAAAACAGGAACACAAGAAATAGATTTTTCTTCACGACCAAGTCCAATTCATATTCCAATGGGATCAGCTGTTGGTGGAATTCAAACAGATAAAGCAACAATAGGTGGAAACCTTCCTAGAAATCAAAATGCATTATCTCACGAATTCACAGTTTTTGATGAGGAAGGGAACTCGTTAACGTTACGTGTAAATATTAAACAAAAGACTACAAAAGAGACTGTAGATGGTAAAGAAGTTGAAAAGCCTGTGCCAGGTGAATATACATATACAGTTTCTGTAAGAAATGATTCTAAAAACGAAAAAGAGTTTAAGCCTGTTGAAGGCATGACGGGCGAAAAAAATCTTAAATTTGATACATTAGGAAATCTAAAGGAGACAGATGAAGCTGTACAAAAAAATCCAGTAACTGGTGAAATTACTAAAGGTGGAACGGTTAAAATTCCTTTTGGTAAGGGACTGACACTGGACTTAAGTGGTTTAACAAATTATCCGACAGGGAAAACTATTTCTACAACAGAAGTAACGGGGCGTCCAGCTGCAATTGCAAATGACTATTCAATTTCTGACGGTGGTTTCGTTATGATGAGATATTCGGATGGTAGTATGAAGGTTGTAGGACAACTAGCTGTAGCTACATTCCCTAATTCAGGTGGATTAATGAAAACTGGGAATGGCAATTACATTGCCACACCATCAGCGGGGATTCCAGGGATAGGTGTTGCAGGTGAGAATGGTGCAGGTAATGTAAGAGGTTCAGCAAAAGAAAGTTCAAACGTAGATTTATCTGTAGAATTCGTTGACTTAATGTTATACCAACGCGGATTCCAAGGAAATGCGAAAGTAATTAAAGTTTCAGATGAAGTATTAAATGAAGTTGTAAACTTAATTAGATAATATATCGCATGGAAAAAATGTAATGGAGTAGAAAGGGTTTTTTATTCGTATGACAAGACAAGAGCGAATTTTACAATTGCCTTTTTTCGAAAATAAACGTGAACTTGCCGAGCAAGTATTAAAAATAGAACGAGAAGAGCATGTATATTTACCAGATCAATTTGAAATTAAGCAAGTGCCTCCGTATTCATTTGGCGAAAAACAAGCAATCATTGGCCGTATCCATGAGTTTTATTTCATAAGTGTTGGTAGCGATACTGTTTGGAAGTATCAACTGTTTAAGGATGAGATGAAGTGTCGTGAGTTTTTTGTTATGTTGCCAAATATTACGGATCAGCAGATAGCGTTTTGGTTTAATAACATAGAGTTATTGAAAGGCTCTTAAAAGCACTTTTTAGGTTTTGAGAGAGGACCTGGCGATGTTTTGGAGCGGTTAGTGCCTAATAGAGTCCCGACCGATGTGTAAGACCAGAGATATGTAGCGTTACTAGAGTAGTATGGTAGTGTAAGAAGTGGTAATATAAAATAGTTTTAAGTTAATTTAAGGTAGTTTTAGTATACAATTAGACTGAATTTCTATAAAAGGAGAGGTGAGGAGGATGGCGCAAAATAAGTATCGCGTTACATTCATTTCGCCGAGTGAGGTTGAGCAGCGGACTGTAATGGCGGCGAATAGTTTGCCAGATTTAATTCGTAAAGTAGAGAGTATTATCGCAGATCCAAACGGTTATTTTGTGAATGATAAAAAAAATAATTGTTATTTTAAAGTGATTAAAGAAAATGTTACGTTTATTCAATATGAGTTACTATTTTCGGATAAGGAAATTCATATTGAAAAATTAAAACATATAGCACCGGTAGTATTAAAACGATTATTCGAAGAAATAAATGACCCGGAATTATATGCACTTGCGCTACTTGATGTTGATATAGCAACGAAAGAATATGTGCTAGCAGAAATGAATTCTGAGCTGAGAATAAGAGTAGAGACGGAGCTTTCGAAAAAATGGGAAGCAATGCCGACGGAAATTGTAGGAGCACAAGAAGTGTTATTAGAGGCACTTGCTTCGTTTATACAAGATTAATTGTTTTTTAATAAAATGAATCGTTCGACTATCTATATTTTTTATATAGGTAGTTGACTTTTTCGCTTTTATAAAGCTTAATAATTAGATATACGGAATTAATGGAAGGGGAGCGACACCTTTATGTCACAAGCACAAAGTATTTTATTAGAAAGCGGAACAAATGAATTAGAGATTGTTACGTACACTGTTGGTGAAAACCTATTTAGTATTAATGTAATGAAAGTACGTGAAATCATTAATCCATTCCCTGTTACAACTGTGCCAGAATCTCATCATGCAGTTGAAGGTGTTGTTCAAGTACGTGGTGAAATTTTACCTGTTATTAACTTGGCAATGGCTCTTAATTTAAAGTCAACAAAGCCACTTGATCAAACGAAATTTATCATCTCAGAATTAAACCAAATGAAAGTTATTTTCCGCGTTGATGAAGTGCATCGTATTCAACGTATTTCGTGGGAACAAATTGATGAACCAGCTTCATTATCTATGGGACTAGAAGAAACGACATCTGGTATTGTAAAACTAGATGGAAAAATCATCTTACTATTAGATTATGAAAAAATTGTATGTGAAATTAGCGGCACTGGTTATGACAATAAATCGATTGCAGGATTAGAACAAAAAACAGATCGAGCTGAAAAAGTAATTTACATTGCAGAAGATTCAGCGATGCTTCGCCAAATATTAGAAGAAACATTATCATCAGCTGGATATACGAAAATGAACTTCTTCAGCAATGGTGCAGAAGCGTTAGCACAAATTGAAAAATTAGCGAAAGAGCAAGGCGAAAAAATGTTTGAACATATTCACTTGCTAATTACGGATATTGAAATGCCAAAAATGGATGGACATCATTTAACGAAAGTGGTTAAGGATAGTGAAGTAATGAATCGTTTACCAGTCATTATTTTCTCTTCATTAATTACAAATGAATTATTCCATAAAGGTGAAGCTGTAGGAGCAAATGCTCAAGTAAGTAAGCCAGATATTCAAGAGCTAATTGGTTTAGTTGATAAGTTAGTACTTTAAAAGTTTCTATTTAGCCGGAATAGAAGCTCTAGCCAAGTGTTGAGCGATCAGCGCTTAATAGAGCCCTATGCGATGTTGAGAACAGAGATATGGAGTGGTTATAGGTAAGTAGAAGAGCTAGTGTATAACATTTTTCTATTTAGTAGGAATAGAGGAACTACTTATGTAAGAAAGTTTTCAGTGCTTAATAGAGTCTCATGCGATGTGAGTTCAGAGGTATGAAGTAGTTTTAGGTAAGAAGAAGTGAGACTTCGATTGAGGATTTGAAGACTGGGTTTATAACTCTATTCTGTTAGAGAGAGGAAGGAATTAGCCATGTGTAGCATTGGCTAGTTCCTTTTTAGTATTCTATACTTTAAGCTGGCAGAAAAATAAAAGGTTTCTGAGGTGTTTGTCGCTGAATGTAAGTAAAATCTTCATTTGAAGATTTTTGATTTGAAAATATAAGAGAACGTATTTTTTGGATTATTTTAGTAATATTTTCGTGGTAACGCAAATTTTTTCGGTGAAAAAACATTTAAAATACCATATAATATAATTAAATGTAATTAATATGCAATTTTACATATTAATTAAAAAATATTTTCCAAATTTTTATACTTTCTATACATTTTTGTATGTTTATTATTTGACAGATAATTTCGAACTGTTATAATATGGATATGTAAAAATTGCTATTTTCTTAAAAGACATGGGAGTCAGATGAGAATTGTGAAAGGATGAGGGGGAGTGGCACAGATTATGTATCACCACACAGCAATTAATGTATTAGGTCTTTTACAAAACATGTCAAATAATAAAATGAACGATATGCAACTAGAGGCGGAATTAAAAAAAATAGAAAAAGAATTCCAAGTAAAGTATGAAGAATTAGTTGATTTACATAATAGAATGGTATTATTCCAAATAGATATAGAAAAAAATGGCGGGATGCGAGCATATGAAAAATCAACAATTACATGGCTGAAGTCTGAACTAGAGCTACTGTATGAAGTGTATCAATTTTGTCAACGTCACGGTTTAAACATTTTAAATATTTCAAAATACGTAAGTAAAAATGAACTAAATCTTTTTCCTAAAACGGAAAGTCAATTGCAAAATACGTATTATAAATTGAAAAAACGTGAAATACCGTTTGAAAATATTGAAAAACAAAAACCGGGACGAAAGCGAAAATATATACCAGTAAAAGAGACAATCGTTGCAAGAAAACAAGAAAACGAGTACGAATTAAAAGAAGAAATCCAGCATAAAGAGGATGAAAAAAATCTTGTAACAGTTATATCTGGTATCGTTGATAACTTTGAAACAATTAATCAATGTAGTGAAAGGAAAGAAGACGAACTACATCAGTTTATGGAAGGTATTTATAAGCTTTCTAGCATGGCGGCAGGGCGTTCTAGAGAAGCAAAGAATACACGTAGCTTAGAAGGTGAATTGCAGTCGTTACAACTAGAAAATGAAAGGCTAAAACGAGAGAAAGAAGAGCTTGTACAAGATATTAAAGGTATGACGCAGCTTTTAATTCATTTCATTACAAGTTCTGATATCGATCAAATTCGTAAATTACCAACTTTCGTAAAAGATTGTAAAATGGAATTACATAAACTCGGGCTATATAATGCACAAGACGGAAAAATGAAAATAATGGTTGACCGTAGCGGACAAGTTATGACGGTAACACAGTAATAAAATTTGGGTACAAAATAAAAGGGAGATACATAGTTTATATGTATTTCCCTTTTATTTTGTATGGAATCGTTCCAAAGAAGGAAGATGAATTTTTATGATTGTAGTAGTTTAGAGACTATTTGTGGAATTTGGTTCGCTTGTGAAACCATACTAGTTGCAACTTCAGTCAATAATTTGAACTTTAAAAAATCACTCATCTCCTGCGCCATGTCTGTATCTTCAATTAGAGATGCAGCATCTGTTAACGCCATACTTTGGCTATTTAAATTTTCAATATTAAACTGTAAACGATTTATCATAGAGCCAAGGTCGGCACGATGAAGTGACACACTTTGCAAAGCCTCTTCGATTTTACGAATTGTCGTTCTTGCTTCTTGTTCCGTTGAAATCTTGATGTCATGTTGTGTAGGGGAAGGGGAAATAGATTTTGATATATGTACCGTATGACCGATATCGTCTAATGTAACACGGCGGTTTTGACCGTCAAATACAGATAAATCATTAAACTCAGTCGTCTCGCCAATATAGCCAATTTGTTCTGTTAAAGACTGAAACTCTTTATTCAGCGAATGACGGTTTTTATTTGAATTTGTACCGTTCGCAGATTGAACGGCTAAATCACGCATACGCTGTAAAATATTTGTCACAGTTTGAAGGGCAGCTTCCGCCGTGCGAAGCATCGATATCGCATCTTCATTATTACGAATCGCCACACGCATACCACTTGCTCTCGCATGCATCCGAGTAACAATTGCGATATTTGCGGGATTATCCGAAGCGTTGTTCAACTTCTTACCAGTCGCCAAATGCTCCATTGCAACATTCATATGCTTCTCATTCTCATACAACGACTGCCTAGCATTCATACTCAAAACATTCGTACCAATACGCATAATAGACACTCCTTATAGATTGATATAATCAATATTCAAAAGCTAATAAACGGCTATGAAGAGAAAAAGAGACTTATTCTCACTTTATCTTTTTGTTTTCATACACCGAACGAGAATAAAATAGGCCCTGACCGCTACTAAATATGGCTAGAGCTTCTCTTTAAGTTAAAAAATCTTTCAATCTATCTATATAGAAAAAATAAACCTCTCCGCAAGCAGAGAGGTTTATTCAGGAAACTAACTCAAATGGCTTATTGTAATAATTTAGAAACCATTTGTGGAGTTTGGTTTGCTTGAGAAAGCATGCTGATTCCAGCTTCGTTCAAGATTTTGAACTTAGTCATTTCAGACATTTCTTTCGCCATGTCAGCGTCTTCGATTTGAGAAGCAGCTGAAGCCATAGAAGAAGATTGGCTCTTCAGGTTGTTTACGTTAAAGTCTAGACGGTTTAATGTAGCACCTAGAGTTGCACGGTTAGAAGCAATATTTTTTAATGCTGTATCGATAGATGCGATTGCACCAGAAGCATTAGCTTTAAGATCTGTAGTCTCAAGTTTTGTTAATGTAGCAAATTCTTTACCAAGTGCTTGTGCAGCAGCTTGTGCACCAGCATCATTTGCTTTATTGTAGTCTTCAAGTTTCGTTTCAATTTTCTTTACATCGTCTGCAGACATGAATGGTTTAACCTTATCGAATTCTTTCATAGCAGCAGTTACATCTGCATCAAATGCGGCCTTATCAGCACCTGTTTTTGCTCCAAGATCAGCAAATGCTTTTGTAGTTGCATCATATACTGTTTTTTCTACTTTATCAGTTCCAATAGATAAAGTATCAAGTCCTAATTCTTTAGTAGAAACATTAGATAAGTTGATGTTGATTTGCTTACTTGTATCAGCATTATCTAATGTTTGAACTGCGATAGTTTTATTTGAACCATCTAATAATTTTTTATCATTGAACTCAGTGTTTGTAGAAATATAATCGATTTGTTCTTTTAATGCATCAAACTCTTTGTTTAATGCAGCTTGGTTTTCGTTAGTATTTGTACCATTTGCAGATTGGTTTGCAAGGTCACGCATACGAAGTAAGATGTTAGATACTGAGTTCATTGCTGAATCAGCAGTACGGATTAATGAAATACCGTCTTGCGTGTTATTAGCTGCTACTCCTAATCCACTTTCACGAGCACGCATACGAGTTGCGATTGCAAGACCTGCTGCATCGTCAGAAGCGTTGTTGATACGTTTACCGCTTGATAAACGGTCCATAGCGTTGCTCATTTTAGCTTGGTTTTGGCGCATGTACTCTTGAGTACGCATGCTGTTAATGTTTGTATTAATTCTCATGTTAAGAAACCCCCATTTTTTTATATTGACTTTTCTGCAAATTGAAAAACGATAATATGCGAAAAAATCAATTTCGAGATTTATTGTAATCCCTGTCATAGCGGGTGTCAACTAAAAATTCGAATTAATAAATATAAAAAAATAACAGTTTAACAATATATTCATTTTTTTATTACATAATTATTAAAAGGATTATTGCAAACTTTAAAAAAAAACTCTAATATTAGATTATCTTTGTTTTCCGAAAAGGTGATATTATGATAGTTGGAAATATAGTAAAAGAAGTGCTTGCATATAAGAAAGGGCAAATTCAGCAAAAGCTAAGTAGTCCACAAGCATTTGTTAGTAGTCGTTTTCAAGAGAAGTTGCAGAGTGAGCCTGCGAAGGAGACGAAAGAAACTACGCAGCCGGCAAAAGTAGAGGATATGAGTCAGCCGGTACAATCTACGAAAATAGAAACGGTTGTTAATAAGCCGGAACAATCTATTAATAAAGTAGATGAAGCGAGTAAGCCCGAAGAAAAGGGTGAAACGAAGAAAGCAGATGAAGTGCAAGTTGCGCAAAAAGAGTTTGGACGACGTTTCCCAGAAACGAAAAATGAGGCTGCTGATACGTGGGGATTAACGAAGAAGTATAATATTCAAAAAATACGTTCTTCCAATGAAGGGAAGTATGAGGATATTATTGATCGTGTAAGTCGTACATATGGAATTCCAAAAACGTTAATTCAAAAAATGATTGAAGTAGAGTCTAATTTTAATCCGAAAACGGTGTCACATGCCGGTGCGATGGGTCTTATGCAGCTTATGCCAGCGAATGTGAAGGAGATGGGTGTGAAGAATCCCTTTTCACCAGCTGAAAGTATTGAAGGTGGCGTGAAAGAGTTAAGCGGTTATTTAAAGAAAAATAACGGCGACTTAGTATTGGCGCTTGCTTCTTATAATGCTGGTCCTGGTAATGTGAGAAAGTACGGAGGCGTACCGCCATTTAAAGAAACGCAAGGATATATTAAAAAAATATTAAATATCGACGTTTCAAAATAAGAAGTTTCATATATAGAGAGAACATGAAATTTTCGTGAACATGATATGGGAGTTGGCTAGATTTGAAATTACAAGATGATATTCCGTTAACAATTTATTTTGAAATCGGAAATACGAAAAAGAAAATTGAAGATCTGCTTCATATTACGAAAGGTACATTGTATCGTCTTGAAAATTCAACGAAAAATACGGTGCGTCTTATGCTTGAGAATGAAGAGATTGGAACCGGAAAGATTTTGACGAAGAATGGAAAGATGTACGTTGAAATCGTTGAATTGAAAAGGTAGGGAAGGGGATTGTCATGAGTGGCGAAAAATTAAGCCAAGAGCAAATTGATGCCCTGCTGAAGGCGGTAAATGAAGGCGAGGAAATGCCAGCTTTCGCACAAGAAGCAGGAAAGCAAGAGAAATTTCAAGAGTATGATTTTAATAGACCAGAGAAGTTCGGTGTTGAGCATTTACGTAGTTTGCAAGCGATTGCTTCTACGTTTGGGAAACAGACGTCACAGACGTTATCAGCGCGTATGCGTATTCCAATTGAACTAGAGCCTTCAACGGTTGAGCAAGTTCCATTTACGAGTGAGTATGTGGAGAAAATGCCGAAAGATTATTATTTATATTGTGTAATTGATCTCGGTTTACCAGAGCTTGGAGAAATTGTTATTGAGATTGATTTAGCATTCGTTATTTATATTCATGAATGTTGGCTTGGCGGAGATAGTAAGCGTAACTTTACGATGCGCAGACCGTTAACAGCATTTGAGTTTTTAACGCTTGATAATATATTCTTGCTTCTTTGTAAAAATTTAGAGCAATCATTTGAAAGTGTTGTTGCGATTGAACCGAAATTTGTAACGACAGAAACAGATCCGAATGCACTAAAGATTACGACAGCGAGCGATATCATTTCATTACTTAACGTAAATATGAAAACAGATTTTTGGAATACGACGGTGCGTATCGGGATTCCATTCTTATCTGTTGAAGAAATTATGGATAAGTTAACGTCTGAAAATATTGTCGAACATTCTTCAGACAAGCGTAAAAAGTATACGTCTGAAGTGGAAGTGAAAGTAAATCAAGTGTACAAACCTGTTCACGTTGCAATTGGCGAGCAGAAAATGACAATGAGTGAGATTGAACAAATTGAAGAAGGCGATATCATTCCGCTTCATACGAAAGTTTCGGATGAATTACTTGGTTATGTAGATGGAAAGCATAAATTTAATTGTTTTATTGGAAAAGATGGAACGCGTAAGGCGCTCCTATTTAAAAGTTTTGTAGAGTAGGAGGATCCATATGAAGCATGAAGTATCTCCCGTGTCATTAATGGGATTAGAAGATTTTGCAGGAAAGCGAAATGAAGCAGGCAAAGCACATATTGATACTGTTTCAGATATTTCGATTGAACTTGGTGTAAAGCTTGGAAAGTCATCTATTACACTTGGTGATGTAAAGCAGTTAAAAGTTGGCGATGTTCTTGAAGTAGAGAAAAACTTAGGACATAAAGTAGATGTGTATTTAAGTAATATGAAAGTCGGCATCGGTGAAGCAATCGTAATGGACGAGAAATTCGGTATTATCATTTCTGAAATTGAAGCTGATAAGAAACAAGCGGCGCTTATGAAAGCGCAAAGTCAAATGCAAGATAAAGAGTAGAGGAGGAGTCATATGTCGTATATGACGACCTTATTTCAAGTCGTTTTACTGTTTGGTGCGCTCGGCTACGGTGCATATTATATGACGAAAAAGACGCGCAAACAGCAGTTTTTTAAGCAGGGTGAAAATGGCCATATACAAGTAAAAGACGGCGTTTATTTAAATCATCAAACGAGTGCCTTTTTATTTGAAGTGGACGGAAAGCAAGTGTTTACTGTTATTAGTAATAACGGTGTGCAGTCTGTACAATTAACCGGAACAGGAAATCAGTTTCAACAAGCACTAGAAGACGCGGTGAAGAGTGAAACGAAAAAAGTAGAGGATCCATCATGAGAATAAAGAAACAGTTATCATTATTAGCCGTTATTTTCGTATTTTCTATCGTTTTTTCAATTATTTTTGTAAATCCAGCGTATGCAGCCCCGAACGGTTTTATTAATTTCGAAAATGGGAAAGAGTTTACGAGTAATTCAAGTGTACAACTATTTGCGCTCGTTACCCTTTTATCATTATCTTCTTCTATCGTTCTATTATTTACACATTTTACTTATTTTATGATCGTTCTAGGGATTACACGCCAAGGACTTGGGGTAATGAATTTACCACCAAACCAAGTGCTTGTTGGACTTGCATTATTTTTATCACTCTTTACGATGCAGCCTGTACTTGGGCAACTGAAGAGTGATGTGTGGGATCCGATGACGAAAGAGAAAATAACAGTAAGTCAAGCTGCGGAAACGACAGCTCCTATTATGAAAGAATATATGTCAAAGCATACGTATAAGCATGATTTAAAAATGATGCTGAAAGTACGCGGAGAAGAGTTGCCGAAAGATTTGAAAGATCTTTCACTATTTACGCTCGTACCATCCTTTACGTTAACGCAAATTCAAAAAGGTTTACTGACAGGGATGTTCATTTATTTAGCGTTTGTATTTATAGATTTGATTATTAGTACACTTTTAATGTACCTCGGGATGATGATGGTACCGCCGATGATTTTAAGTTTACCGTTTAAAATACTCGTTTTCGTATATTTAGGTGGATATACAAAAATCGTCGACATTATGTTTAAAACGGTCGCCTGAAGCGTTTGATGCTATGTGATAGGAGTCATATAAATGAATACGTCACCAATTATAGATATTTTTCAAACCTTTTTTTATAAAGGGGTTATGATTTTAATGCCGGTTGCCGGCGTAAGTATGATTGTCGTTATTATCATCGCTGTCATTATGGCGATGATGCAAATTCAAGAGCAAACGCTGACGTTTTTACCGAAAATGGCGAGTATTGTCCTCGTTATTATCATTTTAGGTCCGTGGATGTTCCAAGAGTTAACGACGCTTATTTTAGATTTATTTGATAAAATCCCATCGCTATTGCGTTCGTACTAAGATAGGTGAACTGAAATGAATATGGAATTATGGGCGGCGACGTTTTTTGCGTTTTGCCGCATTACTTCATTTTTATATTTTTTACCGTTTTTCTCAGGACGATCTATTCCAGCTATGGCGAAGGTTACATTTGGGCTCGGTCTGTCGATTACAGTTGCCGATCAAGTTGATGTTTCTCATATAAAGACGGTTTGGGATGTAGCTGCTTATGCAGCGACGCAAATTGTCATTGGATTATCTCTTTCAAAAATTGTAGAAATGCTGTGGAACATTCCGAAAATGGCTGGACATATTTTAGACTTTGATATCGGTTTATCACAGGCGAGTTTGTTTGATGTGAATGCAGGATCACAGTCTACTTTACTTTCAACACTTTTTGATATGTTCTTCCTCATTATTTTTATTTCACTTGGCGGCATTAATTATTTCGTTGCCACGATTTTAAAGTCGTTTCAATATACAGAGGCGATTTCAAAATTGTTGACGACTAGTTTTTTAGATAGTCTACTCGCAACGCTATTATTTGCGATCACATCAGCGGTTGAAATTGCTCTTCCGCTTATGGGAAGTTTATTCATCATTAACTTTGTTCTTATTTTAATTGCAAAAAACGCTCCGCAATTAAACGTTTTTATGAATGCATACGTAATTAAAATTACGTGCGGTATTTTGTTTATTGCAATGAGTGTACCGATGCTCGGTTATGTGTTTAAAAATATGACGGATGTATTACTTGAAGAGTATACGAAACTATTTAACTTTTTCTTAACGAAGTAGGGGGACGCGCATGGCAAAGGATAATAAAACAGAAAAGGCCACCCCGCAGAAGCGTAAAAAATCGCGTGAAGAAGGGAATATTGCCCGGAGTAAAGATTTAAATAATTTATTTTCCATTCTCGTATTAGCAGTTGTCGTTTATTTCTTCGGAGATTGGCTAGGGTATGAGATTGCAAATTCCGTAGCGGTGCTGTTTGATCAAATTGGAAAAAATACAGATTCAACCGAGTATTTTTATTTAATGGGGATTTTATTACTGAAAGTATCGGCTCCGATATTAATACTCGTATACGCTTTTCATTTATTCAATTATATGATTCAAGTCGGCTTCCTATTTTCTTCTAAAGTCATTAAACCGAAAGCGTCACGTATTAATCCGAAAAACTATTTTACGAGACTGTTTAGTCGTAAAAGTTTAGTAGATATTTTGAAATCACTATTTTATATGGGATTAATCGGTTACGTCGCTTACGTTCTCTTTAAAAAGAATTTAGAGAAAATTGTCAGTATGATTGGATTTAACTGGACTGCATCACTTACTGAAATTATTAGGGAAATTAAATTTATTTTCTTAGCAATTTTAATTATTTTAATCGTTCTTTCTATTATTGATTTCATTTATCAAAAATGGGAGTACGAGCAAGATATTAAGATGAAAAAAGAAGAAGTGAAACAAGAGCATAAAGATAATGAAGGGGACCCGCAAGTTAAAGGGAAACGAAAAAACTTTATGCATGCAATCTTGCAAGGAACAATTGCGAAGAAGATGGATGGCGCAACGTTTATTGTAAACAACCCGACTCATATTTCGGTCGTACTTCGTTACAATAAACACGTTGATGCAGCACCAATTGTCGTTGCAAAAGGGGAAGATGAGCTCGCATTATATATACGAACGCTTGCCCGTGAACAAGAAATACCAATGGTGGAAAACCGTCCGCTTGCTCGTTCTTTATATTATCAAGTCGAGGAAGATGAGACGATTCCAGAAGATTTATATGTAGCTGTAATTGAAGTTATGCGCTATTTAATTCAGACGAATGAACTTGAAGTATAATAGCGCGTTTGGAGGAGATCTCTTTGTTTAAGATAGATTCTGCAAGAACCTATTTTTCTATCTTTTTAGCAGCGTCATTCGTAGTGGCGCTCTTAATTCCACTTCCACCATTTATACTTGATATCATTATCGTTTTTCTACTAAGTATGTCAGTGCTTATTTATATGCGAGCGACAAGTATTAACGAGTGGGATGAATTAAAGTCATTTCCAACGATGTTGTTATTAATCGGGATTTTCCGCGTATCGATTAACGTTTCGACGACGCGAGCGATTTTGACAGATGGAAATGCAGGTCATGTTATTGAAGAGTTCGGCCAGTTCGTAATTGGCGGAAACTTATTAATTGGTATCGTTATTTTTACAGTATTAATCATATTCCAGTTTATCGTTGCAAACGGTGCGTCTCGTACAGCTGAAGTTGCAGCTCGTTTTACACTTGATTCTTTACCAGGGAAACAAATGTCTATCGATGCTGATTTAAACCAGCGTATTATTTCAGAAAAAGATGCACAAGCAAAACGAAAAAAATTAAATATGGAAACAGAGTTTTACGGGGCGATGGATGGTGCCGGAAAGTTCATTAAAGGGGACGTTATTTTCGGGATTGTTATTTTATTCGTAAACATTATTTTCGGTTTAATTGTCGGAATGATGCAGCAAGGGATGAGCTTTGCGGATGCGGCTCTTCATTATACACAGTTAACTGTCGGTGACGGAATCGTAAACCAAATTGGATCGCTTATGCTTGCAATTTCAACAGGTATTATCGTAACGCGTGTATTTGACGGTTCACCGGATACAGTAACAGAAGGTATCTTTAAAGAGTTATTAGCGCATGAAGTCGTTGTATATGCGCTCGGTGGTTTATTTATCGCAATGGGTATTTTTACTCCGCTACCGTTTCTACCATTCGCACTCGTTGGCGGAACAATTATCTTCTTAGGAATTCGTAATAAAAATCGAATAAAGAAAGAAAAAGAAGACGAGCTTCAAAAAGAAATAGAAATGATCCAAGGCGAAGATGAACAACTGCAACAAGTGGAAGATTCATTCGGAGTATTTACGGATAAATATCCAATTATAGTAGAACTCGGTTTAGATTTAGCAGCACTTGTAAAGCAAAAAATTAACGGGGAAACAGCGCGTGATAAAGTTGTTCTTATGAGGAAGTCAATTATTACTGACCTTGGTATTAACGTTCCTGGAATTAACTTTAAAGATAATACGAGCTTTAGGCCACGCGGACGTTACATTATTCGAATTAAAGGTGCGAAGGCGGCTGAAGGTGTTTTAAAATCAGGTTATTTATTAGCACTGAAAACACCAAACGTAATGGCTGATTTAGATGCAGAGCCAGCGAAAGATCCAATTTTCGGTGAAGATGGATATTGGATTTTAGAGCATATGGTGCAAGATGCACAAATGAAAGGCTATCAAGTTTTAGAGCCACTTAGCATATTAATTACACATTTAGATGTTGTCGTTAGACGTAATCTTCATGAATTAATTCAGCGCCAACATGTAAAAGACTTAATTAACTCGCTTGAAAATGATAATGGCGTTCTATTAGAAGAGATTAAGAAAAAAGAAATTGATTTATCACTTGTTCAAAATGTTATTAAACAACTTCTAAAAGAAGGTATTTCTATTCGTGATTTACCAACAATTATTGAAGGTATTATTGACGGCAAAGAAATTTATCAAAACCACGTGGATGGTGTAACATCATTTGTTCGTGAATGTATTTCAAAAGTTATTTGTGAAAATGCGAAAAATCCAGACGGAAAAATATATGCAGCGCTCTTCTCTGATTCAATTGAGTTAGATGCGGATGTTGTGAATAATTCATATCAAGGTTACCTATTAAACTGGGATTTAGATTTAGAAACACGTGTCGTTGAGCAAGTGCAGCGCGTCTTTAAGCAAGCACGTTTAATGGGAAGAGAACCAGTGTTATTAACACGTAGAAAAGATTTTAGATTTGCGATTGTAAGACTGCTAGAACGTTATCAAGTGGAAGCACAAGTACTTTGTATTAGCGAATTAGCACCAGAAATTGTTGTGGATCAAATTGCCTATATTGAATAGTAGGGGGTGAAGTAATGGAAAGTACAGAAAAAAAAGAAGCGTTAATGCGAATAAAAGCAGCTTCGAAAAATGAATTGTATCGAAAGTTATTTGACCAATATGGTACAGATTATTATTACGTTGTCGATGAAAGTGTAAAACGAAATATACCGTTTTTTTGGAAAAAGGATTATGAAATGTTAGTTGCTTTTCCAGAAGAAAAACAGGAAGAAGTGAATGAAGGTACAGCTCAATTTCATGAACAGTTAATGGATGTTGTGAATGATCCTTCAGAACAAATTGTGAAGGCGAATGGAATTCAATCAGTACTGCACAATTTAGAAAACGTAACGACTTCTATGTCATACGCGGCGATGCAAACAGGAAATAGTGAAGAATGGGCAAGAAAAAAAGAGAAACTATTAAAGCTGTTTGAAAAAGGAATCGTCGTTGTGAAACCGATGAAAGAAACGGAAGTAACGAAAGTAACGAAAAAGAAAAAAGTTGTGAAACAAGTCGTTCCAGTAAAGAAAGAAGAAGTAGCTCCAAATAAAGAAAATCAAGAATCTGTACCGTTTATTATTCAAAAAGTAATTCGGATGCTAGAACAAAATGATGTGGAACAATATTTCATTCATGCATATGCTGAAAAGTTAAAAATAAAGTTTGAAAATGCAACGATGATTACGGAAGAAGAAGTTATCAGGTACATATTGGAAGATATGAAATCTCATTTCAATACGGAAAACGTCTTTGAAAAAGAAGTACAAACAATTGCATTAATCGGTCCAACTGGCGTTGGTAAAACGACGACACTCGCGAAAATGGCATGGCAATTTCACGGTAAGAAAAAAACAGTTGGTTTTATAACGACAGATCATTCGCGCATAGGAACAGTACAGCAATTGCAAGATAACGTAAAGACAATTGGATCTGAAGTAATTGCTGTGCGTGATGAAGCTGCAATGACAAGAGCGCTTACGTATTTTAAAGAAGAAGCACGCGTCGATTATATTTTAATTGATACAGCCGGAAAAAATTATCGTACGTCAGAAACAGTGGAAGAAATGATTGAAACGATGGGACAAGTAGAACCAGATTATATTTGTTTAACGTTATCAGCTTCTATGAAAAGTAAAGATATGATTGAAATCATTACAAACTTTAAAGATATTCATATAGATGGTATTGTGTTTACGAAATTTGATGAAACAGCAAGTAGTGGCGAATTGTTGAAAATTCCAGCGGTATCATCAGCTCCTATTGTATTAATGACAGATGGCCAAGACATAAAGAAAAATATACATATCGCTACAGCTGAACATTTAGCAAAACAAATGTTACAAACATCGTAGAAAAGAGGTGAAGAATAAGGCGCTTGCCTTATTCAAACGAATATGAACGGTCTTTATATAGGTTCTATGGGCATGATGAATTACATGCAGCGCATTAATGTTCATTCGAATAACGTTGCAAATGCTCAAACGACAGGATTTAAAGCAGAAAATATGACGTCTAAAGTATTTGATGTACAAGACACATATCGCCGCGGAGATGGGGCGGTAACAAATATCGGTTCGGTCGATTACGCTGTAGTACCAGCTGCAACGCATGTGAATTTAGTACAAGGAAATATACAAATGACAAATAGCGCTACAGATTTCTTTTTAGATGACGGCGCGGCCGGCACAACATCATTTTTTGTTACTTCTAAAAATGATGAAACGTTTTTAACGAGAGATGGTAGTTTCACATTAAATAGTGATCGATATTTACAAACATCTTCAGGTGCTTTCGTAATGGGAGAGAATAATGAGCGTATTCGTATTCCAGAAGGAGCAAAGGTTGCTGTACAAGCAGACGGTACATTATATGATGAAGCAACACAAAATAATATTGGTCGTTTGCAAACAAAAACAGTAGATGCAGAAACGAATGCACGTCTCGTGCAACGTGAAAACAAAAGCTTTACACTAGCAGAAGGAAACATTGCTAATTTACCGAACGGAACAGGAATAGTAAAAAATCATATGCTAGAAAATTCAAATGTAGATATGACGAAAGAGATGGCAGATCTTATGACAGATCAAAAGATGATTCAAGCATCACAGCGTGTTATGACGTCATTTGATAAAATTTATGAAAAAGAAGCGAATGAAATATTGAGATAGTGGACTCCTAATAAAGGAGTCTTTTATTAATTTAAAATTTCAGAATTATCAATTGACTTTATGGAGCTTCTTTTTTATATTAGTAGGTATAACTATAACTACTAAAGAGGTGAGAGTATGACAACGGCATTATATTTAGAAGATGCATACAAAACGAGTTGCGAAACAGAAGTGATAAGAGTAGAAGGGAATAAAGTATTTGTAAAAGAAACAGTTTTTTATCCAACTGGTGGAGGACAGGAATGTGATACGGGTGTCATTGTACAAGATGGGTCTGTATTTGAAGTTGAAAAAGTAAAGAAGGAGCAAGGAGAAATAGTTCACTATATAAAAGATGAAGCTCAAGTAAAGTTAGGTCCAGTTAAATTAGAGATAAATTGGGAAAGACGTCATAATTTAATGTGTCATCACTCTTTACTGCATCTTATCGGAGCTGTTGTTTATGAAAAGTATGGAGCTCTATGCACTGGAAATCAAATTTATCCTGATAAAGCACGTATCGATTTTAATGAGTTACAAGAGTTATCGAGCGTGGAAGTAGAAGAAATTGTTGAGGAAGTGAATAAACTTATTAAGCAAAATAAAGAAATTTCCACTCGTTATATGAGCCGCGAAGAAGCAGAAAATGCTGTAGGAATGATTAAAACAGCAATAAATCTCCTGCCAACTACTATCCAAGAAATCCGCATTGTTACAATTGAAAATTTAGACGAACAAGCTTGTGGAGGCACACATGTGAAAAATACGAGTGAAATAGGAACACTTGTTATTGATAAAGTAAAAAGTAAAGGGAAGCAAAATCGTCGTTTTGAAGTAAGGGCGATTTAGATTGTGAGGGGTTACCGATGGATGAAATTATAAAGGAATTACAAAAGTTAGGATTTTCTCAGTATGAATGTAAAGCGTATATTGGACTACTAAAACATTCCCCAGTAACGGGCTATGAAGTGAGTAAACAAACAGGAGTACCTCGTTCTATGATTTACGAGGTACTCGGTAAGTTAATGGATAAAGGAGCGGTGCATATTGTACCTTCTGAACCAGTTAAATATGTACCAGTACCAGCTACCGAATTAATGAATCGAATGCGAAAAGACTTTGAAAAGTCCTTTGAATTTTTAGATGAGAAATTAAATTGTTTAGAACAAGAGCGACAAATAGATGTAATTTCGCATATTCGCTCAAATGATCGTGTTTTAAAAGAAATATGCAATATAATTAATAGGGCAAAGGAAGAATTATGGATTTCTGTATGGGAAGAACAAGTGCATGAAATTGAGCCATACATTCATCAAAAGGAAGAGGAAGGCGTACATATATTTTCAATCTTATTTGGAGCTCCAGAAACAAAAATAGGAGCGACGTTTCATCATAATTATATGACGCCCCACGTTGTTGAAAAGAGAATGGGTGGTCATTTAACTGTTATTGCTCGTGATGGAGAGGAAGTATTAATTGCGAACTTCTCAAATGATAGCACTTCATGGGCCGTTACAACGTATGACCCAGCGCTAGTTCTCGTTGCTACAGAGTATGTGCGGCACGATATTATGGTTGAAGAAATCACAAAGGAATTTGGAGCTGATAAGTTAGATACGTTATGGCGTGAAAATATAGATTTAGTTCATGTTGTAACAGGAAAACGAACTTTAGAAGGAATGGAGGATGATAGAGATGAGTAAAGCTCAGGCACATGTAGCTTTGCAGAGTGACGATACATTTCAGCAAGGAGTAAAAGATTGTTTACCAACTGTATTTGGTTACTTGAGCATCGGTATAGCAGCTGGTGTAATTGCAAAAACAGCTGGTTTCTCCATCATTGAAATTGCATTTATGTCCACTTTAATTTATGCAGGTTCTGCCCAATTTATATTAGCTGGTATGTATGCAGCCGGTGCTCCTGCTTCCGCAATTATTTTTACTGTATTTTTTGTTAACTTGCGCCACCTTCTTATGAGTGCTGCACTTGCACCGTACTTTACGAAAATTCCTCTATTTAAAAACTTAATCATCGGTTCGCAAATTACAGATGAAACTTTCGGCGTTGCAGTGCAGCATGCTGCGCAAAAAGGATATTTAGGTGAAAGATGGATGATAGGGCTTAATGTAACAGCGTATTTAAATTGGATTCTTGCCACTATCATTGGCGGGCTATTTGGTGAGTGGATACCAGATCCACATACATACGGCATGGATTATGCATTACCAGCGATGTTTATCGGATTATTTGTTCTTCAGCTCATAAGTAGTAAACCGAAACTAGCAATTCATTTAAGTGTTGCAATTGTAGCGATTATTATCGCATACGTTTCACACTTATTTATGCCAGATAGTATAGCGGTTATTATCGCAACCTTACTAGCTGCGACGATTGGAGTGTTGATTGAAAAATGGAAATGAGATTAGATGTATTATTACTTTTACTAGCAGCAGGAGCTGTTACACTCGTGCCACGTATTTTACCTCTACTCGTATTTAGTAAACTACAAATTCCAGACTGGGGTTTAAAATGGTTAAATTACATACCAATTGCAATATTAGCAGCACTTTTAGCACAAGTTTTATTTATGCACGAGACGATGCAGTGGGATTATTTTATTGCAGCAATTCCAACATTTCTTGTAGCGATATATACTCGTAGTTTATTAGGTACAGTATTAACGGGAGTGATTGTGATTATTTTGTTACGTTTCCTTTTCTAAAAAGGATTACGCTCATATCATAGCGAAAAGTGTAATAACATAAAAAATATAGGGGTGGTGTTATGATACTTTTAACGATAGGAGCAATTTTGTTAACGTTGTTTATTTTCTTTATTATCGGTTTCGTTACGTTTATGATGTTTGTTGATAAGGCGACACCTCAAATATATTATACACCTTGTGAATCAGTGACAGTGAAAACTAAAGGTAAACATAGAAGGAAGAAAAGTTGAAAGTTGGCTTTTCTTCCTTCTTCTATTACATCCCCGAAAGAATTAACAACAATAATCCAAATAAAAAACTAGTCAAGGAAAGAAAACCGATACATATTGAGAATACACGATTATTTCCCCATTCGCGCCAGAAAGTTATAAAACCTAAAATACAAAGGAAAAACCAAATGGGTAAGAATATGAACTCACTAATTTTCTCGGGAAGTAACGAATAAAAAGTTGTTACATATAAGATCCAATTAGTAAAAAATAAAATGCAAACGATAATAGATTGTAAGTAGAGGCGGTTGAAAAATCTCCTTTTTTTTACGGTTATAAAAATGATAGTTAGCGCTGAGATAAAGGCAATGAGTATGAAAATAAGTAAGAGTAATGTCAGCGTCATTTTGAGTCTCCTGTATAAGATTGTTTTTATCACGCATGGGCAGTAAGACCCACACCTTAAAACTCAGCGTAAGAAAAGAGATTAGGTGGGGGATGAACCCCCCCCACTGATTGAAGTTTCACTTTACAAGAAATGAATCTATTAAATTGTATGCTTGTTTTGTAGAGTGCCCGTTATATTTTTCAGTGTACGGATTTAGAAATCCATGTTCACCGTGTAGTTGTTTTATTTCTAATAAAGGATTCTTTTGTTGCTGCAATGTGTGAATTAAAGAGGATACTGAAAAACTAGCCTCTTTTTCAGGGAATATAAGTAATGTAGAGCATGTAGGCTTTATGTGAACATAGTCGCGTATACGAGAACCGTAACATCCGATAATAAAATCTATTTTCGGATTGTTACTACATAGCCATGAGATGGTAGCTCCAACACTAAAGCCGATAAGTCCAATATGTGTATAACTACTAGAAAGATGGGAAATGAATTCTTCAATTTGCTTTTTTCCATCATCAAATCCAATATGATTTACAAAATGTTCATATGCTTTTTCTTCATCACGATAATGAAATGCGTGTTGTGATTGTAGAAGATTAGGACAGAATACATCTATATGAGATGAAGTAAAGTGCTGGGTAACGTGATGCATATGGTCGTTCACACCATATATTTCATGAACAATAACGAGAGCTAATTTTTCCTTCATAGTTATAAATTACCTCTATGAAACTTAAATTCTTTCTCAACAAGGCAAATACGCAGATGGAAGTTTTCATACCATTGCTCACGACCTCTTTTTTTCGCTTCTTTATGTAAGGTGTTCTTCTTCCAATTTTCAATCGCATCAAGTGATTCCCAATAAGAAATTGTTATTCCGAGTCCAGAATTACCTCGTGCACTTTCTACACCTAAAAATCCAGATTGTTGCTTTGCAAGTTTCTCCATTTCTTCGGCAACGGTATTATAGTCAGTTGTATTATTTGATAAATTAGAAGTGAATATAACTGCATAATAAGGCTTGTTTTTTTCTAAATTAGATGCCATTATTTTTCCCCCTTAATGTATAGTACAAATAATTAATCCATAGTTTGTATTTTAGCAGGTCACAAAAAGAAAAGAAGTAGAAAATTCTTATTTTTTTAGCTCATGTAAAATAAAGGATTGAAGAACTTTATAATAAGTAATCTGAAAGAAGAAAAATGCCACTTCAAAAGAGAAGTGGCATTTCTTATATTTCCTCTAAGCTATTAACTGGAACAGTTAATTCGCGTCCTGGGTTTTTTACTTCATATATGCGGGCGGTTTCATTGCTTTCATCGACGTGTTGAATCATAACAGGCATGCCTTGAAAATTGACATTGGCTTGTTCTGCTGACATAGAAAGCTCTATTGCACGTTGTATATTCATTTATATTCCTCCCATCATTATTATCTTTGCTAAAAAAGAGGAATAATATACCATTTAGAGACATTCTTAAAGTTTTTGTATTATTTGTAATATTTCTTTAATAAATGAAGTGAAGATGGAATCAGGATAGCTATCTATTGCTTGAACGGCTTCTTTTGCCTCTTTTAAGGCAGATTTTTTATCTTGAAGTTCTATATAGCAAAGGGCACGATAAGACCCAGCTGTTAATACCCACGATTGATCAAGTGGATGACTCATATAATCTGGTATGGTAGCGTGTTTTAATATTGCCAAAGCTTCCTTATAACGTTTTAAGCCATACAAAGATTTTCCTTTTTCAAGATAATATAATCCATCGTCTTGAAAGATTGGTTCATCTTTTAGTTTTTCTCGAAATTGTTCTAGATGTTTTAATGCGATTGTATATTCATTAGTAATTGTGTTGTAATAGTATGCTTTTAAAATATCAATAATTGCGATGGATAGAATATCTTCTGTAAAAATGGCAAATTGCTCAGATTTTTTTATGTAATATAAATATTGTTCTTTATCAGCTGTAATGACTTTTTGGTAAGATAAAATCCGGTAAAATTCATCTGTTTTATAATACACTTGATGCTTTTTTGAAAATGCAAGTGCATCTAAAATGACTTTTTCACATTTTTCATAATTGCCGTATGCGAGTAAAATAATGGCTTCTTTTAAGTATAGTTGTATATGTGTAATCAGATCCATTTCTAAATTCTTTGCTTTATATTCATCACGAATTGTAGCAATCATCTGTAAACATTCTTTATATTTTTTACGTTTGAAGAGCATATAGTAAAACAGTAGTTTCGTTTCAGTGCTTTCTCGATATAAAGTATATTTTTCAAATATAGAAACAGCAGTTTCAACGTAATATTCAATATGATAATCGTTCATAATAACTGCTCCTGTTAGGAACTGTTTATATAAGCGAGCTGTATTTAAAGTAGAAGGTAGCTCTGTTTGAACGATAGGTAGTAAAGTCTTGTATACTTCATCGCATTTATTTGCTTTTATTAATGGCTCCATTTTTTGAATGAGTTCTACAATTTCTCCTTCATCTTCTTCTAATAAAAAGCTCATTTCACATTCAAGTTTTTCAGCAATATATTGTAATGTTTTCATAGAAGGTGTAGCTTTTCCATTTTCAATTTGACTAAGCATACTTTTTGTCAGTTCCGAACCTACTAGCTCTGTTTGTGTAAGCTTTTTTTCTTTTCTTAATGTTTTAATTTTTTCGCCGAGAGTTGCCATATTATTGCTCCTTTATATTTAAAAAGTTAAATTATATTTAACTTTATGTTGTGGAAATCGGAAAATTGATTATATAATAAGTTTAACACAATTTAACTTTTAAGGGGAGAGAGTCAAAAATGGGAGATATAAGTATAGGACAACATGATTCAAGAATGAAGATTGCAACGAGAAACATCATTTTAATGATGATTGGAAAAATGACGTCTTTATTAGGCGCAGGTATTTATACGTTCGCAATGGGGTTATACGTATTAAAGACTACTGGTTCAGGGATGGGGTTTGCAACTACGCTCGTTTGCGGATCACTTCCAAGGATGATCTGTGGTCCAATTGCTGGTGCTGTAGCAGATCGCGTCAATCGAAAATGGCTTGTCATTGGTACTGATTTATTAAGTAGTTTAACGATGCTTAGTATGTTTATTCTTGCTACTATATTTGGACCATCACTTCTTTTTATTTATATTTCAGCAGCATTATTATCAATTTGTGCAAGTTTTTATTCCGTTGCATTAACTTCGTCTATTCCGAGTTTAGTAGATGAAGGACGTATTCAAAAAGCGAGTGCTTTAAATCAAACGGCGGCTTCTTTATCAAATATTTTAGGGCCGATTATTGGCGGAGTTGTATTTGGTTTCTTTTCAATTCAGTCGTTCTTTTTGTTGAATAGCATTACATTCTTTTTAGCGGTTATTTTGCAATTATTTATTGTATTTGATTTATATAAAAAAGAAGTGGCTGAGAGTAAAGAGCATTTCTTGACGAGTATAAAAGAAGGTTTTTCATATATAAAACGAAAACATGAAATATATGGTTTAATGAAAATAGCATTGTGGGTAAACTTTTTTGCGTGTGGTCTAACCGTTGCACTTCCATACATTATCGTACATACATTACATTTATCTTCAAAGCAACTTGGTACTGTAGAGGGAATGTTAGCAGTCGGGATGTTAATTGGTGCGATTGCTTTATCGGTGCGTAAAGAAGTGAATAATCCGTTTCGTTCAATTTATACTGGACTGTTTTTGTTTGCAGGTTTAAGTTTATGTACAGTCTTTCCGTTGTTAGTTATCATTCCAAAAGTAGCAAGTTTTATTTACTATATTGCTTTTATGATGTTAACTGGTATAGCAATTATGATTGTAAACATTCCAATGCAAGTACATATGCAAAAAACGACAGATCCGAACTACCTAGGGCGTGTGTTTGGCCTACTTGAAACAATTGCGACTGCAATCGCACCACTTGGTATGATTGTATATGGACTACTATTAGATATGTTGCCAACTAGCATTGTTATGATGACATTAGGCGTAGGTTTATTGTTAGTTGTATTAGTAGGAGTAAAGAAGCATGTAATGAAAAAGCAAGTGGATGTGTCTGTCTAAAAGGAAATGTGACTTAATAAAATAAAAATGACTAAATTAGTATTTTAGTTTTTGAAACTCTTTTTCATGTATGTTAAAGTAAAGTGAGCTTGCAAAGAAAAGGAGACAACAGCATGAAAAAATTAAGTTTTGTTATGCTTTTTCTATTAGTCGTAATGGCTGGATGTAGCAATTATGACACATATATTGAAACAGGTATGCAATCATTGAAAGATGAAAAATATAGTGATGCAACAATGTGGTTTGAAAAAGCAGAAAAAGAGAAATCCGGGAATGAAGCGAAATCATATAAAGAAATGGCCGAGAAAATGGATCACGGAGCAACAGCATTAAAAGACGGTAAGTATTTAGAAGCGAAAGACATTGCAAATGAAGTGTTACAAATGAAAAAAGACGATGCACTTGAAAAAGCTGTAACATCAAATGCAGAGAATATGCTTCAAAAAGCAAAAGATGTGGAAGAGAAAGTAAATGAAAGAGTGGCAAAGCGTAGAAAGGTAGAAGAAGAAGGAATCGATAAAATTATTAAAGCTGTCGATAGTATAGATGAAGTGAAAGAAAAAGAGAAGAAAGTATCAGAAGCATTAGATAAGGCTGAAGAGGCGCAAGCGAAAATTGAGGCAAAGAAAAATAAATAGATTTATAGTTTAAAAGGCTGTCGTGCATAACGACAGCCTTTTAATTTTTTGTTGCAAATGAAGTGATGCTCTGTAATAAAAAAGAAATGATTTTAGAATTCCATCTGTCCTCATGATGAATCGTATAAATATTACGCTGAAATTCAAATTCAGGGATTGGTATATAGCATAGCTCATTTCGTTGTATTTCTTGTTCGATAGCAAGTTTAGAAATCAAGGCAATTCCATTACCATATTTTAAAATTTGTTTCATCGTTTCTAATGAATCTAATTCAATTTCTGATTGGAATGTAATGTTGTGCGCTAACGTCCATTGTGTAAGTAAATCTCTCGTTGTAGATGGGTTACGATGCAATAGTATGCGTTCCTTTTCTATATTTTGTAACGATACATTGTCTTTCTTTGAAAAATGATGTTCTTTGGAAAAAGCAAGAACAAGTGTATCGGGCATTATATTCGTTTGTTTTAAAAGTGGTTCATCAAATGGAGCAGCGGAAATTATCCTAAGATCGATTTCGTGATTTTGTAGCATCATTCGAATTTCAGGGGCTGTTTTCACTAGTAGCGTTATTTTTATATTGGGAAATTCACATTGAAATTGATGAACGACTGCTGGCAAAAGATAAGTCGCTGGTACATAACTAGCGCCAATTGTTATAGCACCTTTATGAAAATCTTTAAACTCTTGCGTGACACGTCTAGCTTCTTTCATAAGTGCATCTATTTTACAAGCATAATGGTGCAAAGCCTCACCAGCCTCTGTTAAGAAATACCTTCCAGAACGTAATTCGAATAAAGACACACCGAGTTCTTCTTCTAAGCTTTTTATATGAAAAGTAATAGTTGGTTGTTTAACGCCAAGTTTTTCTGCAACGATTGTAAGCTTTTTGTATTTCTTAATAAGTACTACAATTTCTAATTTTAAGAGATTCATTATGAATTGCCGCCTTTTTTATTTTAACTATAGAAAAAATCTATAGAAATAAATAGTTTATTAGAAGTTTTTTAATTTAATCTTTACAGTGCATTAACATTCAGTATAAATCTTCCATATAGAATGAAAGCAGGTTAAGAATGAGGGGAGAGAGGTGAGACGATGGATATTAAAATTAATGGATTAGAAAAAACATTTGGAAAAACACAAGCGTTAAAGCCGTTGCAGATTGTAATGAAAAAAGGGGAATTCACTACACTTTTAGGACCTTCGGGATGTGGGAAAACGACTTTACTTAGAATGATAGCAGGACTTGAAGAACCGGATAAGGGAGAAATATGTTTTGGAGACCAATGCATGTATTCTGCTACAAAAAAGATAAAGACATCTCCTCATGAACGGAATATCGGTATGGTATTTCAAGATTTTGCTTTATGGCCGCACATGACTGTTTTTGAAAATGTTGCATTTGGTTTAAGAGCTACAAAGCAAACGAATCATTTACGAGAAAAAGTAGAGGATGCGATAAAGCGAGTTCGCCTGCAAGGTATGGAGAAAAGGTATCCACACGAACTTTCTGGTGGACAGCAACAACGTGTCGCATTCGCTAGAGCAATTGTAACAAAACCTCATTTTATTTTGTTTGATGAACCGCTAAGTGCACTCGATGCAATTTTGCGAGAAGAAATGAGAATAGAGCTTATGGATATCGTTCATTCCATTGGTTTAACTGCACTGTATGTCACTCACGATCAAACAGAAGCAATGTCAATGTCAGACCAAATTATTGTCATGAAACAAGGAGAAGTATTACAAAAAGGAACACCGGAAGATATTTATGTGAAACCGTCTCATGAATTTGTTGCCAAATTTGTTGGTAAGGCGAATTGGCTTGTAGAGGGTGAAAAAATGATTCGTCCAGAGCATGTGAGTTGGACAAAAAATGATGTGTGCGAAATGTATACAGGTGAAATTCAGCACGTTACATACGTAGGAGAGCGTTATGAAGTGAAAGTAAATATGGGGACTTTAGGCATCTGGACAGCCTATCACAATAGTAAGCTAAGCATCGGGAAACCAGTATCGTTATATGTACCCAAAAAATGTATTCATCATATAGGGGGAGAATCGTATGAAGAAATTCAGTTCGCTTAAGTCTTTATTTGTATGTACTTTACTATTTTCTACTGTAGTAACAGGTTGTAGTTCAAAGACAGGTAATGCAGATGCAAAAAGTAAAAATATGAATGAAAAGAAAATTGTTGTATATAGTGCAGGGCCAAAAGGGTTAGCAGAAAAAATTCAAAAAGACTTTGAAAAGAAAACTGGTATAAAGGTGGAAATGTTTCAAGGGACAACTGGTAAAATTTTAGCGAGAATGGAAGCTGAAAAGAAAAATCCAGTCGTTGACGTTGTCGTACTCGCTTCCTTACCAGCGATGGAAGGATTAAAGAAAGAGGGTCAAACGTTAGCTTATAAAGAGGCGAAACAAGCTGATAAGCTGCGTTCTGAATGGTCAGATGATAAAGGCCATTATTTCGGGTATAGTGCTTCAGCATTAGGGATTGTGTACAATACAAAAAATGTGAAGACGGCGCCTGAAGATTGGAGCGATATAACGAAAGGAGAATGGAAAGGGAAAGTGAATCTTCCAGATCCAGCACTTTCAGGTTCAGCTTTAGACTTTGTAACAGGATACGTGAAAAAGAATGGACAAGATGGATGGAATTTATTTGAGCAGCTTAAGAAAAATGAAGTTACAGTAGCAGGAGCAAACCAGGAAGCGTTAGACCCAGTTGTAACAGGTGCGAAAGATATGGTCATTGCGGGTGTTGATTATATGACGTATAGCGCAAAAGCAAAGGGTGAACCTGTTGATATTGTATATCCAAAAAGCGGAACAGTTATTAGCCCACGTGCAGCGGGGATTATGAAGGATAGTAAAAATGTTGAAGGTGCAAAAGAGTTTATTGATTATTTATTATCCGATGATGTACAAAAACAAGTTTCTAAAGCGTATTTATTGCCTGGTAGAACAGATATAAAAGCTGAAAATAGACCAAATATAGAAGAGATTCCAGTATTAAATATTGATTGGAAAACAGTTGAGAAAGAGCAAGATGAAATAGGAAAACAATTTAAGAAAGTATTTCAATAAGATGGTGATTCCATGGTAAATCGATTCGTATCAGTAAGACAAGTTGGAATGACGGTAGCGTTATTACTTGTGGCGATGTTAATCGTCATTCCACTTTTTCTTATTTTATTTTCTAGTGTATATGAAAATAGCAGTTGGAATTTTTTAAAGCCTTTTGAAGTGATGCAGAGTGGTGGATTAGCTGGGATTTTTCTAAATTCGATGCTTCTAGGTGCACTCGTTGTAATAGGTGCTACAATATTTGCATTTCCATTGGCATTTATTATGAGCAAAACAGATGTAGGAAAGTATAGTAAGTTAGGTATTGTTTTTATGATTCCATTTATGACACCGCCGTATATTGGATCGATGGGCTGGATTTTGTTCATGCAACCTAACGGCTATTTTGAACAATTTTTCCCGATGTTAAAGACAGTTTCATCATCGTTTTTTAGTTTAGGAGGTATGGTATTAATTATGAGTCTGCATTTATTCCCATTCCTTTATTTCATGCTGAAAAACACGTTGCTTCAGATTGGGAGTAGTAAAGAAGAAGCTGCAGCAGTTCATGGCGGAAGTTTTTTCTATCGCTTAAGAAAAATAATATTGCCGTTATTAGTATCAAGTTATGTAATGGGTGCTTTACTCATTTTCGTAAAGACGATTGCTGAATTTGGAACACCGGCTACATTCGGACGTAGAATAGGATTCCACGTGTTAACATCAGAAATTCATAAATTTATTTCGAGTTGGCCAATTGATTTCAGTAGTGCAACAGCATTATCTTCTTTATTACTTAGTGCTTGTATGCTTATGTGGTATATACAAAATGTATTGAATCGAAAGTATTCATATGCAATGGTTAGTGGAAAAGGTGTGAAATCTAAAAGATATACTTTGTCTATATTTACGCGCGTTGTAGCATGGATGTATGTAATTGGTTTATTAATCGTATCGATTGGAATTCCATACTTTTCTATACTTATTGCTTCTTTTTCAAAATTAAGAGGCGGCGGTTTACATGTAAATAACTTTACAACAAGTCATTATGAGGCATTGTTTACAATGGGGTCTCCGGGATTAGAGGCTTTATGGAATAGTTTTCTTTTTTCACTCGTAACAGCGATTATTGCGGTAATGATTGGAGTCTTTTTGGCACTTATGATTCGAAAGGGGAAAAAAACCTCTGAAAAATGGCTTGATATGTGCGGTATGTTACCGAATATGGTACCAGGAATAGTTATGGTTGTAGGTCTTATTCTATTTTGGAATTCACCATATATGCCTATGTCAATTTATAATACACCAATCATGGTTATCGTAACGTATGTTGTTCTGTTTTTACCTTACACGGTGCAATATGTAAAATCATCACTCGGACAAATTGATGATTCTCTCGTGCAGGCAGGAAGTATTTTTTCTGGAAATTATATTTATATTTTTAGAAAAATAATATTGCCTCTTATTATCCCAGGCATTCTTGCCGGATGGGCGATGACATTTACAATTTCAATAAGAGAGTTAGTAGCATCACTTCTCGTATTACCTCCATCAGTAGAAACGTCAGCAACGTTTATTTTTGCTCAATTTGAACAGGGTGAAGTATCTATAGGAATGGCGATGGCCGTTGTTTCTGTTGGACTTACAACAATGTGCTTATTACTGCTGCAACATATGGAGCAAAAGCGAAAAGGGGTAGCATGATGAGAGTGGAAGTATGGGGAGGAGCAGGAGAATACGGTCGCTCTTGCTATTTTGTAAAAAATAAAGAGACGAAAATAGTATTTGATTGTGGTATTAATCGATCATATGAGAATAGTTATCCAAAAATAGAGGGAGAAGTTGTTCAATTTTTAGATGCGGTATTTTTATCACATATTCATGAAGATCATACGATGGGTTTACCTTTATTGGCGAAGTATGGATATAAGAAAAAAATTTGGACGACTCGTTATACGAAGGAGCAACTGCCGTTATATTATGAAAAATGGAGAAACTATAATGTGATGCAAGGGTGGAAGTTACCTTATAGCGACCAACATATAAAAGATTTAAATTATGTATGTATTGATGAGATTAGTAATCCAAATGAATGGATACAAATTACTCCTACATTGCGGTTTCAGTGGGGGTATAGTGGGCATGTATTAGGAGCTGTTTGGTTTTTAGTTGATATGTGTAATACATACGTATTTTATTCAGGCGACTATTCAGCAGAGTCTAATATACTACGAGCTAATTTACCTGAGAAATTGGGCCACAATATAAAAGTTGCAATTGTAGATGCCGCTTATCACACAGATGATGTTTCGCAAAATGAAAGATTAGACGATCTATGTGCAGAAATTGAACGAGTTATGCAAAATGAAGGAATAGCATTATTACCGCTGCCACAACTTGGTAGGGCGCAAGATATAGTATTGTATTTATATGAACGATATAAAGAATTTCCGCTTATAGTAGATAAAGAAATTTTGGCTGGATTTGAAGAGATGTTCATATATAAAGGTTGGATAAAAAATAATGAAGAACTTAAATGGATTATGGAGAGTTTAAAAAGAAACATAATAGTGATGGATAATGACATTAGTATGCAAAATAGTTACGGAATAGTTGTAATGAGTGATGCGAATATGCAAACGAAACGAGCACAGTTATACTATGAACAACTTCGGAATGAAAAACGGAATGCCGTTATTTTTACTGGGCATATTGCGAAAGGGAGTTTTGCAGAAAAAGTTATGAAAGAACATGTAAGGAGTACATGTAGGGTGAAGAGAGTTCCGTATAAAGTTCACCAAAGTATAAGAGACGTTAAAGAGATGCTAAATACATTATTACCAGAACATACGGTGTTAGTGCACGCTTTGAAAGAGGATACGGATCGATTACAACAAAAGCTAAGTACAGCAGGGTATGAAAATGTATATTCACTTGCAATGGAACGTATAGAAGTCATTTGAAATGTAAAGGGGATAGGTATATGAAAAAAGTATTTGTATTCGTAAGCATTTTCTTTTGTTGTTTCCTTTATAACGTTAAGGAAGGGTTTGCAGCTAGTCCAATGAAACCTAGTTTTGAAGTAAAGTTATTATTGAAGCCAGAACAAGTATTAGGTGATAACAAAGAGATGAAGCAAGAGGTGCTAGAACATTTCCAGGCTGGTACAAAATATGAAAGAATACAAGTGCAATTTTTAGATACTGCGAATAAAAGTTTAAGCGAGGAAGGTTGGTTTGCTAGAATTCGAAAGAAAGAATTTAGTAAAGATTTTGAATTAACATATAAAAAAAGATATCCTATTCCAAATGGTGTAATTCAAGATGCACTAGAAGTAGCTAAAAAAGAAGGATTCGATAGTAATACGGATAGTTATGAGGCGGAAATAGATTGGGGATTTGAGAAGAAAACATTAAGCATTTCAAATAAGAAAAGTTACAGCGCTAAAGGATATGGGATACTTGATTTACCAAATGAACAAGCTGCTCAAAACATGTTAGTAGAAAAATTACCAGGGAAAATGAACAAATGGTTGTATACAAATTGGGGAGAGGAAATGTTAAAGAATTCCCGTATTTACGGTCCTGTATTAATGAAACGATATACAGGAGAGTTTGAAAACATAAAAGCAAATATTGAAATTTGGCCATTAAGTAATACCGGAAAATTAGAAGATGACTTCGTAATAGAAGTGTCATTTAAAACAAATGAAGAAAGTATTGCGACAAAACAAAGGGAATTATTAATGGCGAGTTTAGAGAAAAAAGGCTGGTTGTTACCGAAAGATAGTTTGAAGACAGAGCTTATTTTTCAGTAAATGAGAAAAAAGGAATCCATATTTCTTGGATTCCTTTTTCTAATATATGAGTATTAAGCTAAGTCAGCTGACACGAACATATCACTATTTTGAAGGTTTTTAGAGCGTAAACTATAAGCAACTACCTTCTTTTTATATTGTTTTACAACATCAACATGCTCCTCGTGACTATAAATATAAAATGTAAAATTCTTTTTGCCACGTTTTGCATTGATAATTAAAGGCGTACCCTCATTGTGTGGTGGTGCATAATAGCGATCTAAAAATAAACCTTCGTTAAAATCATGAATAATTTTTGATTTCTGTTCGCCTTCTACGTTATTTCCGTGAATTGTAATAGTCACATTCTCTTCTTCAAGTTTTGGATGTGTTTCGTACTTGCTAATAATGGATTCAATAACAGTGTTAGGAAGGCTAGAAACGATAATTTTAAATGCTCCAAATACAACTAACATTACAATAAACCAAGTCGCCATAGTATATCATCCCCTTTATTCTATTTAATAATATAACTCATATGGTAATAGTACATATGGTGAAGTTTTGTATAATTTGTGAAAAATATGCCATTTTCACGAACGAAATGTTAGAAAAATCAATTTTGTTACAAAAAGTTGAAATCGAAGTATTTTAAAAGAAAAAGGTTTATAATAAAAATATAACTAATAACCACATTACTAATTATAAGGAAGTGTAACTATGAGTACTGTAGCAATCGTATATGGTATTATTCTTTCCACAATTATTGTTTTGTTTTTCGTTGGGGTTTCACGTTATATTCATAAATGGAAAGAAGGCGTTGCGAAATTAAATCACATTGAAGAAGAACTTAGTGATTTAATGTTACATCATGGTAAGTAAACATTTATTTTTTAACTAAACAATGTGAAGAATATCACAAAACGTGCTTTCCTAATGAAGGCATGTTTTTTTGTTGTTTAAGAAAAGAAGTGTTTTTGTATAAATAATCTAATTATTACTTAAAAAGGGAAATTTATTTAGTATAATATATAATATGTTTATTTTAGGGGGAGTATCATGAGGGGATTAAAAGTTGTTGGAATTATAGCTGGAATTAC
>NZ_WEII01000036.1:0-47162 GCF_009183805.1 Bacillus sp. B2-WWTP-C-10-Post-4
ACATAACCCGCTGTTTTTTTGTAACTTTAATTACCTTTAATAGATTCAGTGTTAATTTAATTGCGGGATAATATTAAAAGGGAAGGTATATATGAAAACTTTACTAAAACGATTTTTGTTAATAGCCTTTTTCATTACACCGATTGTTTTATTAATCAATTACTCTTTTATTTCAAAAGCAAAAGACAAACCCGATTTGCAAAACAAATCTAGTAAAACCGCTTCAAAAAGCGAAAAGAAAATAGAAGACCAAGAAATCACACTCACCTTCTCTGGTGATACAATGTTTGATTGGCAATTACGTCCTATAATCGAAAAGAATGGGGCTGATTACCCATTCCAACATGTAAAAGAAGAAATAAAAAAAGCTGATATTTCTTTTGTGAATTTAGAATCGGCATTTACAACGAAAGAAAAGAAAGCACCTGGGCAATTGTTTTGGATTAAAAGTGACCCATCTACACTACAAGCTATTAAAAACACTGGATATGACATCGTAAATATTGGGAATAACCACACACTTGATTATGGGCAAGATGGATTATTGGATACGATTTCTCACGTAGAAAAATTAAAGTTCCCTTACATTGGAGCCGGAAAAAATGCAAAAGATGCATATACTGCACGAGAAATGACCGTAAAAGGGAAAAAGTTTAAATTTCTTTCCTTCGTTCGATTTATGCCTGATTCTAATTGGGTAGCTGGTGAGAATAAACCTGGCGTTGCGAATGGCTATGATTTAAATCTTGTAACAAAAATAATTAAAGAACAAAAACAAGATGCAGACTATTTAATCGTCTATATGCATTGGGGCGTTGAAAAATCAAACCGTCCGGTAGAATACCAAAAGCAATATGTACCTAAAATGGTTGAAGCAGGAGCTAACGCGATTGTCGGAAGCCATCCACATTGGTTACAAGGGTTTGAGTATTATAATAAAGTTCCTATCGCTTACTCATTAGGTAACTTTTTATTCCCAAGTTATGTGAATGGAAAAAGCGCCGAAACTGGCGTATTAACTTTAACTTTTAAAGGAAAGGATGTCCAAATGTCATTCAATCCTTATATCATTCGCAACAACCAAGTTTCCCCTGTAAATGAGGAAGAAAAGAAAAAAGCTCTTCAATATTTACAAACAATTTCAACTGATGTAGAAATTGATGATACAGGGAAAATAAAAAATAAACGAAACTAGACAGCTCAAGATCTATTTCTCTGTAATTTACTTTACAGAATAGGTGATAAACATGCTGAAAAACTTATTAGAAAATGTAAGTTTGTTAGAAAATATTTATAAAATGTCTATAGCCGTTCTACTTTTATGTTCAGTTTTTTCTGTTAGATTTCTAAAAAAAATAAAACGCGAACGAAAACTTACTACCTTTGAAATTACTATGTATGTAATTATTCGCATTGCGATATTTTTTTGGTTAACTAGTTTTATTCTTCTTGAATTTAATGAGTATCTAGTTTAACTATAAAAAAGATAGAACAAGCACTATATTTCCTCGCTTGTATCTATCTTTTTTATTTAGATGCTTATTCTTCCCTTCTATTAAATAAGCAAATCAAACAAAACAGGGTTTTTATTAAGCTCCATAAATTGAATATTATTTTCTTTAAAGCGAGTAATTAATTGCTCATAATCTTCTTTATGTTTTAATTCTACTCCGACTAATGCTGGACCATTTTCCTTATTATGTTTCTTAATATACTCAAAACGAGTAATATCATCTTCTGGCCCTAATCCTTTATCAAGAAATTCTCTTAACGCGCCTGAACGCTGTGGGAATTCAATGATGAAATAATGCTTTAACCCTTCATAAATGAGAGATCGTTCTTTCATTTCTTGCATTCTATCAATGTCATTATTTCCACCACTTAATGTGCATACAACTGTTTTATCTTTAATTTCATCCCTGTATAAATCAAGTGCTGCAATAGAGAGTGCACCAGCCGGTTCAGCTACAATCGCATTTTTCTTATACAGTTCTAAAATCGTCGTACAAACTTTCCCCTCTGGTACTAAAACGATGTCATCAATTACATCTTTACAAGTTTCAAAAGTTAACTTTCCTACCTTTTTAACCGCTGCCCCATCAACAAAACTATCTATTTTCTCTAATGCGACATTATCATTTTGAAGAAAAGCCTCTTTCATAGATGCAGCTCCCATCGGTTCTACACCAATAACCTTTGTAGTAGGACTAACACCTTTTACATATGTACCAACACCTGATGCTAATCCACCACCGCCGATTGCCGCAAAGATATAATCAACCGGTTTCTCCATATCATGCATAATTTCAACTGCCACTGTCCCTTGACCAGCAACTACATACGGATCATCAAACGGATGAACAAATGTCATTCTATTTTCTTCACAATAACACTGTGCTTCTTGGAAAGAGCTATCGAATGTATCACCAACTAATACAATCTCTGCGAAATCACCACCGAAAAATTGTACTTGTGATACTTTTTGTTTCGGTGTTGTTGTGGGCATAAATATTTTCGACGGAATCTTCAATAAATTACATGTATAAGCAACTCCTTGCGCATGATTACCAGCACTTGCACAAACAACACCGTTTTGTAACTTTTCTTTCGGTAAACTTTGAATCAAATTGTATGCACCACGAATTTTGAAAGAGCGAATTAATTGTAAATCTTCTCGTTTTACATAAACGTCACAATCATATTTCTCAGATAAAACTGTATCACGTTGTAACGGTGTTTTAATAACGATATCTTTCATGCAATTATGAGCCATTAAGATATCTTCAATTTTCACTCTCTCCTTTACCTTTTGCACCATTATATATCATCCTTATCTTTTTTAAATTGGCTCAATCAAAATGTGGGATTTTCAGAACAGCCCCTGTATTCGCCGATGTTACCATTTGTGCATAACGTCCAAGCCAGCCAGTTTTCACTTTCGGTTCTGGTCGTTTCCATTCTTTTTTACGCTTATCTAATTCCTCATCACTCACTCTTACTTCTAGCAAGCGTTCTTCAACATCAATACATACAATATCCCCTTGTTCAAGAAGTGCGATCGTTCCACCAGCTGCTGCTTCTGGTGAAATATGTCCTACTGAAATTCCACGTGAAGCTCCAGAGAAACGTCCATCCGTTAATAATGCAACCTCAGCACCTAATCCCATTCCAGCAATTGCTGATGTTGGTGCTAACATTTCTGGCATACCAGGGCCACCTCTTGGTCCTTCATAACGAATGACAACTACATCTCCTTTTTTCACTTTCCCAAGCATAATGCCAGCAAGTGCCTCATCTTGTGAATTAAAAATAACGCAAGGTCCTTCAAAACGCTTTACCTCTGTTGCACCGCTTTTAATAACCGCTCCATCTTTCGCAAGGTTGCCTTTTAATATACGCAATCCTCCTTCCTCACTATGAGGGTTTTCAAGAGAGTGAATAACTTCCTTATCTTTAATCTCTGCCTCAGCAATATTTTCTCTTAATGTTTGCCCCGTAGCAGTTATTCGATCAAGATGAAGTACTCCTTCTTTCCGGCTCATCTCTTTCAAAATTGCACTAATCCCGCCCGCACGATCAATATCTTCCATATGCCAATTGGAAGCAGGGCTTACTTTACATAAATGTGGTACACGTCTTGAAACGGCATCAATACGGTTCATATCGTAATCTAATCCAGCCTCTTGCGCGAGCGCCAATGTATGCAACACTGTATTTGTTGAACCGCCCATCGCCATATCAAGCGCAAACGCATCATCAATTGCTTCTTCCGTTACAATGTCTCTTGGTTTAATATCTCTTTCAATTAAAATTTTCAATTTCTCTGCTGCTTGTTTAATTAACTCTTCACGTCTTGGATCAATTGCTAAAATACTCCCGTTACCAGGAAGAGCTAAACCTAACACTTCACATAAACAATTCATAGAGTTCGCGGTAAACATACCCGAACAAGAGCCACAAGATGGACAGCCATGATCTTCAATATCTTTTAATTCTTCTTCTGAAATTTTCCCAGATTGATAAGCTCCTACTCCTTCAAAAACGGAACTCAGATCAACAACTTCTCCTTTAGATGTTTTTCCTGCTGCCATTGGGCCGCCTGAAACAAACACAGTCGGAATATTAATACGTAGTGCAGCCATCATCATACCTGGTGTAATTTTGTCACAGTTTGGAATACAAATCATGCCGTCAAACCAGTGTGCATTTACAACCGTTTCTACTGAATCTGCAATTATTTCACGACTCGGAAGAGAATAACGCATACCGATATGTCCCATCGCAATACCATCGTCAACTCCAATTGTATTGAATTCAAATGGTACCATACCCGCCGCACGAACTGCCTCTTTTACAAGTTTCCCAAACTCGTTCAAGTGTTTATGCCCTGGAATAATTTCAATAAAAGAATTACAAATCGCTATGAAAGGTTTATCAAAATCTTCATCTTTCAAACCAGTTGCTTTTAATAAACTACGGTGCGGCGCTTTATCAAAACCTTTTTTAATCATGTCACTTCTCATCTTGTCAAATCCCCTCTTACATATTTTTCATTTATACTCTCTCACTCTATTTCTTTACTAATTCTTTCAGTGCATGAATCCAACTCATCATTTCACGAAGCTCTGCCCCCACTTTTTCTAATTGATGATTTTGTTCTGCTTTTTTCATTGCGTTATACGTCGGACGCCCTGCTTGATTTTCTAAAATCCATTTCTTCGCAAATTCACCTTGCTGAATTTCTGTCAGAACACGCTTCATTTCCTTCTTCGTTTCATCTGTAACAATTCTCGATCCTGTTACATAATCTCCAAATTCTGCCGTATCTGAAATAGAATGGCGCATATTCGTTAATCCACCTTCGTACATTAAGTCAACAATTAGCTTTAATTCATGCAAACATTCAAAGTATGCAATTTCAGGACGATATCCACCTTCCGTTAACGTTTCGAACCCGGCCTTCACAAGTGCAGTTACCCCGCCGCAAAGTACAGCTTGCTCACCGAATAAATCCGTTTCGGTTTCTTCTTGGAATGTCGTTTCAATTACACCCGCACGTGTACAACCTACACCTTTTGCATACGCTAATGCTACATGTAGCGCTGTTCCCGTCGCATCTTGATGCACTGCGACTAATGCCGGAACACCATTTCCTTCTTGATATACACGGCGAACGAGATGACCTGGACTTTTTGGCGCAACCATTGCTACATCTACGTAACTTGGCGGATTAATTTGGCCGAAGTGAATGTTAAATCCATGTGAGAAAAGTAACATTTGTCCTTCACGGAGATTCTCTTCTACTTCTGATTTATATACATGTGCTTGCTGTTCATCTGGCAATAACATTTGTACAACTTGTGCGGTTCGAACCGCTTCTGAAACAGACATTACTTCAAATCCATCTGCTTTTGCTACTTCATACGATTTACCAGGTCTAACACCAACTACAACTTCCACACCTGAATCACGTAAATTTTGTGCCTGCGCATGCCCTTGAGATCCATAACCAATTACCGCAACTGTTTTCCCTTGTAATAACTCTACATTTGCATCTTTCTCATAATACGTTTTCATACTCCATACACCCCTTATAATTTATTTACTTGCAGTACATCAATTAATTTTTTCAACTGACTAACAAGTAATGTCGCTTCATTTTCAGTACAAACTGCTGTGAGTTTCATTTCAGAAACGCCACTCGTATCTCTTTCGTTTAAATGTAAAGAAGAAATATAATAGCCACGCCGAGCAAAAATTCCACTTATACGTAATAAGACACTTGGCTCGTTATGAATAACGAGTGAAAAAGTATGACTCATTCTTCCCACCTCTTCATAATCATTTCGTTATTCCCTTTGTTTGGCGGAACCATCGGAAATACGTTTTCACCTTCTTCTACACAAAAATCAACTACGACAGGACCTTCGTGAGCAAATGCTTCTAACACCACTTGTTTCGCCTCTGTTGAATTTGTCGCCCTTAATCCCTTCACTCCATAAGCTTCTGCCACTTTCACAAAATCTGGTGAGCCAATTTTTGACTCTGATAAACGATTTTCATAAAACATTTCTTGCCATTGCCTTACCATCCCTAAAAATCTGTTATTTATAATAAATACTTTTACAGGGATGTTATTTTCAGCAATTGTTTGTAGTTCTTGAATGTTCATTTGAAAAGAAGCATCACCTGCAATACAAACGACGAGTTCTTCTTCTTTTGCAAGCTGAGCACCAATTGCCGCTGGGAACCCAAACCCCATTGTTCCTAATCCTCCAGAGGTAAGGAACGTCCGAGGTTTTCTTGCTTTATAGAAGTGAGCAGCCCACATTTGATGCTGTCCTACTTCTGTTGTGACAATCGCTTCACCATTCGTTAATTCACTTACTAAGTTGATCACATGCTGTGGTTTTAACTCAGATTCTTTTTGCTTATAAGAAAGTGGATATTCTTCTTTCCATGCCTTTACTTTCTGAAGCCATTCATCTGTTTGTGTATAAATAGACATATGTAACAACATGTGTAACGCTTTTTTCACATCACCAACAATCGGATGCTCTACAGTTACATTTTTATGAAACTCAGAAGGATCAATATCAATATGTACTTTTTTCGAGTGCGGAGAAAAAAGTTCTAATTTTCCTGTTACACGATCATCGAAGCGAACACCTAATGCAAGTAGTAAATCACATTCTGTTACCGCCATATTAGCAGCGTATGTCCCATGCATACCAAGCATCCCTAGAAACAATGGATCTCCCGGTGGATATGCACCAAGTCCCATTAAAGTTGAAACGACTGGAATACGGTTCTCCCTTGCGAATTCGAAGAGTTCATCGGATCCACCTGAATGAATGACACCTCCTCCAATATAAAGAAGTGGACGCTTTGATTTTGAAATTGCTTTAGCCACCTCTCTAAGTTTCATGCTGTCTGGTACAAGTTCTGGTTTGTACCCCGGAATATCAACTTCTTCATTAAAGAAACTGGTGACTTTTGCATTTTGAACATCTTTTGGAATATCGATTAATACTGGTCCCGGTCGTCCGCTTTTGGCGATGTAAAAAGCTTCTTGCACAATTCGTGATACATGATTTACATCACGAACTTGGTAATTATGCTTCGTAACAGGTACTGTAATTCCGACAACATCCGCTTCTTGAAATCCTTCTTTACCAATTAAAGGCGTTGCAACTTGGCCGGTAATGACAACTAAAGGAATCGAATCCATATAAGCGTCTGCTAAGCCCGTAACTAAATTTGTCGCCCCTGGGCCAGAGGTAGCAAAGACTACCCCGACCTTCCCAGAAGCTCTCGCATATCCTTCAGCCGCATGAATGGCAGCTTGTTCATGACGAGTTAAAACATGTTTCAAACCACTTTCGTATAACGCATCGTATACTGGTAAAATCGCTCCGCCTGGATAGCCGAAAACGGTCGTTACACCCAATTTCTTCAAACCTTGAATCACGTGCCCAGCGCCTGTCATTTCTTCACACTGTAACTTCTCATACGCTGTATACTGCTGCTTCATTTCAATTAACTCCTCTCCTTATTTATGCTAAGCTTTCCGTCAGCCCGGGAACACGTACTCCTCTTTCTCTCGTTAATTTTTTAAATTCTTCGGTCAATTGTTTCGTTACACTTCCTGGTTTCCCATCTCCAATTTCTCTCGAATCAACTTTTACAACTGGAATTAACTCCGCTGCTGTTCCTGTTAAAAATACTTCATCCGCTACATATACGTCATGGCGAGTGAATGGTCTTTCCTCACACGGAATACTCAGTCGTTCACATAGCTCGATAACACTATTTCTCGTAATACCTTCTAATGCCCCTAAATAGGATGGCGGGGTTAATACTTTTCCATCTTTCACAACGAAAACATTATCGCCAGAACCTTCACAAACATATCCTTGTTGATTTAACATAAGAGCCTCTAACACTCCTGCTTGTGCCGCCTCAATTTTTACAAGTACGTTATTTAAATAATTCATTGACTTAATACGTGGATCTAACGCGTCTGGCGTATTACGTCTTGATGCAACAGATACAACGCTTAGCCCATTATCATAAAATTCTTGTGGGAATAACTTTAATTGTTCTGCAATGATAATTACGCTCGGCTTCACACAACTTCTCGGATCGAGTCCTAAGTCACCTTTTCCTCTTGAGACAATTAAGCGAATATAAGCATCAGCGTATTCATTTTTTTGGAGTGTATGTAAAACTGCTTCTTCCATTTCTTCTACCGTCATTGGAATTGTTAGTAAAATAGATTTCGCTGATTCATACAATCGTTTCACATGTTCTTTTAAACAAAATACATTTCCTCCGTAACTACGAATCCCTTCAAATACACCGTCTCCGTATAAAAAACCGTGATCATACACTGAAACAACTGCCTTTTCTTTTTCTACAAATTCCCCATTCATGTAAATGTACTGGTTTCCCATCTCACATCGCTCCTCTTTTTTCTCTATTTTTGCAATCTATTTCTACATCGATTGCTGAGATGAGTAATTTTAACAGAATATTCAGTATATAAACCTTAAAAATATACTCGTCTCAACAATCGATTACTTACATACTTGTAGCAATCCATTGCTGAGACGAGGGAATCGTGGTACCACTCAGCTTCCTTATACTTCTCACGAAATATAATCTCTGCAAGTCCAATTAGACTTTTGTTTTTCTATCGGGAACAACCCCGCTACTTTTTACTAGTTTTCAAAAGTAGTGCTCCAAGGTGATTTTCAATGAGTGAATTGTTACCACCCTCACAGCCTCGGGGCAGCTCTCTGAAACAATCTTTATCATTTACTCTCCTCTTCTACGCATTCTCTTCTTCTATTTTTAAAAATAAAAACTCTCGCCTCAGCAATCAACTACTACAATTTAGTAGCTTTGATTGCTGAGGCGAGAGTTTCGCGTTACCACTCAGCTTCCTTATACTTCTCACGAAATATAAGCTTTGTAGGTCCAATCAGACCTCCGTCCTTTTACCGGAGACGATGCCGCCGCCCTCTACTCAGTTTCCCTTTCGCAAGCGATGCTCCGAGGTGATCTTCAATGATTCGATTGTTACTACCCTCACAGCCTTGGAGTAGCTCTCTGAAACGATCATAATCATCTACTTTCCTCTTCTTTGCATATACAACATATAAAGTTAGAAAATTCTTAATTAACTTTTATTTGTTACACGTATTATAGGACGTTGTTCTTTTCGTTGTCAACATGTTTTCTCAAAAAAATCAAAATTCATTCTATTTATTTTTTCTCAAATCAAAATTGGAATGCATTACTTACATACACTCATATATTACTTAAGTATGTTTGCATTACTACATAAAGAAAAACTTATAAAGTTTATGAGGAGATGAGGAAACTATGTTAAAAGGGAAAGTAGCGTTAGTTACAGGAGCAAGCCGAGGAATTGGACGAGCGATCGCTAAACGTTTAGCAAATGACGGTGCATTGGTTGCTGTTCATTACGGTAATCGAAAAGATGACGCTGAAGAAACTGTTCATGAAATTCGATCAGATGGTGGCCAAGCTTTTTCTATCGGCGCAAATTTAGAATCCTTACACGGTGTAGAAAACCTTTATAACGCTTTAGATACTGAATTACAAAAGCGCACTGGTGAAACACAATTTGATATTTTAATAAACAATGCTGGCATTGGTCCTGGTGCTTTTATTGAAGAAACGACTGAACAATTTTTTGATAGAATGTTTTCAGTAAATGCAAAAGCACCATTCTTTATCATTCAACAAGCACTGCCACGTTTACGTGACAATAGCCGAATTATTAATATTTCATCCGCTGCCACCCGCATTTCTTTACCTGATTTTGTTGCATATAGTATGACGAAAGGCGCTATTAATACAATGACTTTTACGCTAGCAAAACAGCTTGGAGCACGAGGAATAACGGTGAATGCAATACTTCCAGGATTTATTAAAACAGATATGAATGCAGAACTCTTGAGCGACCCGATGATGAAGCAGTACGCTACTACTATTTCCGCTTTCAATCGCTTAGGTGAAGTAGAAGACATTGCCGATACTGCTGCATTCCTTGCTTCTCCAGACAGCCGCTGGGTAACTGGACAATTAATTGATGTGAGCGGAGGATCTTGTTTATAAAAAACATATATTTTCAAATCTTTTTTATTGCGCAATAAAACAATTTATATAATACTATATAAAACATATACATTTAGGAGGATTACAGCAATGTCCGAAAAAACATACGAACTCGCAACCTTCGCAGGCGGTTGCTTTTGGTGCATGGTAAAACCATTTGATGAACTTCCTGGTATTCATAAAGTACTTTCTGGCTATGCAGGAGGTCATGTAGAAAATCCAACATATGAACAAGTAAAAGCTGGAACATCTGGACATTTAGAAGTTGTTCAAATTACATTCGATCCTTCTATTTTTCCTTATCAGAAATTACTAGACTTATATTGGCCACAAATCGATCCAACTGACGATGGCGGACAATTTTTTGACCGTGGTCCATCTTATCGTACCGCTATTTTTTACCATAACGAAACACAAAAAGGGCTTGCTGAAAAATCAAAACAAGCTCTTACAGAAAGCGGTATGTTTAAAGATCCAATCGTGACTGAAATTCGTCCTGCTGCACCTTTTTACGCAGCAGAGGAATACCACCAACATTTCTATAAAAAGAATCCAGAGAAATATGCTACTGAGCAAAAGGAATCTGGTCGTGAAGACTTTATTAAAGAAAATTGGCAAAAAAAATAATAAAAACGCATCGTGTTTTTTTAATACGATGCGTTTTTATTTTTGATAAAAGTACCATACAATGATGAGAACAACCGCTGTTAATGCCCAAAGCGCTACTTCATTTTTCACTCTACTCTTTTTCTTAGTCATTTCATCTCCTCCTAATAGCAATACAACGTATTCAAGATTTCCTCTGTTTCATTGTCCACCTTATATACATAAATACATCCTTACCAATCCTTATAACAAGACCACCAATGATTCCGATTGCAATTGAAATTACTAACATTTGTCCAAAGCTAAAAGAATTTGTGTACGTTATGTAAAGAACGATACATATAAGTAAAACATCCGGTAAAGAAAGTAAAAACCTTTTAAGCATTCCTTTATCTCCTCTATACTTTATTTATATCTTCTACTGTAATTTTGAAATATAGTTTGTTCAAAAATTCCATTTAGACCCTCATTTTATGAAAAATAATAAGAAACCCTTTTCAAAAGAGATTCTTATTCAGTAGATTTAAGTTTAATTATTTTCTACATATCCTATTCCATAATTACTCCTAAAATAGAATAATATTACTAATCATTTATTGTAAATTGACTATTTGCCAGGCAACCGAATGTCGCGCCAGCTACCTACATCGCATTGGCCAAATTCATTATTACCTACCGCGACTACCGTGCCATCCAATTTAAGGCCAACAGTATGACAACGCCCCGCCGCTATCATATCTTTGGGCCATCGCTTCACTTTTTCTTTCGATAAAAGGTAATCCATGTTTTACCTCCTTGCATATAAGCAACTGTATCATAATAGATATTTTTATCAAATTTCATTATAAATCTACATTTACAAAGAAAGCTTATTTTACTTCTTTAAAAAATAAAAACCTCCAGTTTAAATACTAGAGGTTTTCTCTTTATTTCTTCAAGCGGTCAATAAAATCGTTCAATTTATCTAGCGATTTCATATTCTGATTGCAAGCTACACCATCTTTGCAAATATAGTTTCCCTTTTTAACGAAAGTTCCTGGTACATCGCCTTTAATTTCAACTAAAAACATTCCTACTTCTTCATGCCCATGACATAATGAACAAATGCTTTTTTTATTTAAACTTTGGAACGTTCCTTGCAGACCAACAAATTTATTTTTATCATTTTTCGCTATAATAAATTTCCTGCTTGATCCCTTATCAATCCAGCTTAAATAAGATATTTCTTTCATATCCATTTCTTCCATATCAGGAAGTTTTAACTTTTTCGCCTTAGGAAATAACTTTTTTAATGTTTGTGCTGTAACTTCTTGAAACGGAATTACATACGGATTTATTTTCATTAAAAATGATTCTGCATCTTCTCTATTTTGAACTGTTAATACCGTATCAATTAACTCTTTCTGTTCATCCGTTAAATTCTCAAATACATGTATTATCTTTTCAATCGCAAGCGATTTTAACGCTTGAATTACACCTCTATCATTTGCCGTTGCATGCCCGTTTGCTAAAATATAAGCTTGTGATTTTATAAAATTATATTGATCACTTCTAATAAACGCTTCCATCTTTATCACTCCATACAAATTGTTGATCTAGTTTTATTGTATACAATGATTACGTTTTTTGATATGTAAAAGATAACTTAGAAACAAACATTACATATATCACTTATTCTCTACCGCTGCATTTCCTGACAAAAGAAGCCATCATCTGTTTTCCATTCCGCATATAATACGTCTTCAAATTTAGTAATTCCTTTTTGCTTTATTTGTTTATAAAGCCACCCTTCATCAAATCCCGCTTCCCTCAAATTATCCTTAACTACTTTTCCATCACTAATTAATGAAATTGGTAAGTATACAGGCTTATGTTTTAAACTTAAATCATTTACAGTAGGAGATTCGTATTTACTTTTTTTCAAAACGCTTATGTTTCCGTTAGGTTCCAATATCATATATTCAACTTCTCGGATTGAAAATATATCTTTTTGTTGCCTAAGCATTTGTTGTAATTGGTTTATATCCAAATGATTTACGCTTAATTGTTCACGATCAATCTTTCCATTACGAATAATAATTGAAGGATATCCTTCAAAAAACCTTCTTGTCCCTCTTACTTTTTGTGTTATCACTTCAATAGTATAAATTAAAATTACCCAAACAAATACTGAATATAAAATAGACCATACTTTAATTTTAGGATCATATATTGAATTTCCAACGAGCTCACCTAGGACGATTGCAGAAATAAAATCAAAGGGCGTTAGCTGAGATATTTGTGTTTTCCCTAATATTTTTGTAGCAATTAATAGAACAAAAAAACCAATTAAAAGCTCTATCGTTATTTGTCCAATATGATTCATATATGTTCACCTTTCTACTCTTCAAATGTTCTGTATAGCATTTAATAAAAAACGGCACATTTTTTCTATTATCATGCCCGTTCACACTTCATATATCCAATACATATAAAACAAAAAGAGTCTGATTCAAAGTAATATATGAATCAGACTCTTTTCCTCTTATTTAGAATACACAATCTTTTTAATCGTTTCCCCAGAAAGAAAATATTCTTCTGCAAGTTGATGAATAGCAATCCCACTTTTAAACGCTTTTTTAATTGCTTTATTTCTTTCATCTAGTTGTTTTCTTCCGCCAGATCGTGTACCCCATTTATAATGTTTCGTTTCTTGTTTCGGAATATAAATTGTTTCACCTTGTATATACTTTTGAATTTCAGTAATTAAACTCTCTGGTAAAACAGCATTAGCTTTTACGTATTTCATTTCTGCTCGCCCCTTATTTTTTATGATTCATTTCAATAAGGTGCAAAGCCAAATATAAAAAATGATACGAGCTCATATAGGCGATTGTATATTACTTGTCTACCTCACGCAAAGTATCGCCATTTCCATACTTGGCTTTGCATGAGACGTTGCAGTGTCTGGCAATTGAATTATAATCGCCATATAAACACCTCCTAATATACCTTTTGCATTTTATTATATGATAAATTCCTTCTCCTTGCATCCACACCCTTCTTAAAGCACGAAATTACTTAGTTTGATATAATACTTTTTAATTGAATCAAAAATCATTGTGAGGTTACGTTATGAAGAAAAAAATTATCATTACGATCGTTACACTATTCTTTATTATCACGGCATTATTCGGAACATACAAATTGATGAACGCAAGAAGCTTTCAATTATTTGGAAATTTAACACAACGCGTAGAAACAAATGAAAAAGTGATCGCTTTAACTTTTGATGATGGCCCTACTAACAATGTAAAACAAATATTACCGCTACTAGATAAATACAACGCTAAAGCTACTTTCTTTTTAATTGGAAATGAATTAGAGAAAAATCTATCGTTAGGAGAAGCTATCGCGCAATCTGGGCACCAACTTGGAAACCATACATATTCTCATAATAGAATGGTTTTCAAAACACCTTCTTTTATTAAAGATGAAATAGAAAAAACGAATTCATTAATCCGCCAAACAGGATTTACAGACGCAATTGATTTTAGGCCCCCTAACGGAAAAAAATTAATTGGACTACCCTATTATTTAAATAAAAATAATATCGAAACGATTATATGGGATCTTGAGCCCGATACTTTTTATAAATCTGCGGCTGATAAAATTAAATACGTTAATAAAAATGTAAAACCAGGTTCTATCATTTTATTGCATTCTATGTATGATGAGTCTAATGAAAATTTACAAACGATTGAAGGTATTTTAGATTCTTTATCTAAGAAGGGATATCAGTTCGTAACGGTAAACGAACTGCAAAAAAGAGCAAAATAAAAAGGTAGCGTATCTTTGTATGATACGCTACCTTTCTATTTATATAATGCCAAGTACATTTAAGAATACGATAATAATCGCAATTGGTGCGATAAAGCGAAGTAAGAATAACCATAACACAAATAGTTTGTATCCTTTATTTTTACTTACACCTAGCTCTTTCATTAATACATCTTTCTTCATTTTTAAAGGAACAAAGATAGAAACTAATAATACACCAAGTGGCATTAATACGTTACTTACTGCATAGTCCGCTAAATCAAAGACTGTCTTCCCGAAAATCTTCAGATCACTTAATATACCGAATGATAATGCTGATGGTACCCCAACAACGAAGATTAATAACCCTACGATTAAGGCCATTTTTTCACGTTTCCCTTTACCTTTTGATGTTAACGATGCAACACTAATTTCTAACATCGAAATTGCTGATGTAATAGTAGCAAAGAAGAATAGTAATAAGAAAACGATGAAGAATAATTTTCCGAATGCCATTTTACTGAAAATAGCTGGCAGTACGATAAATAATAGCCCAGGTCCTTGAGATGGTTCCATTCCAAATGCGAACACTACTGGGAAAATTGCAAGTCCTGCAAGTAATGTAATAACAAGAGTTAAGGCTACGATAGAAAATGCTGAACGTGGTAAGCTTTCTTCTTTCGGTAAGTATGAGCTATACGTTACCATAACGGCTACCCCGACAGATAATGAGAAGAACGATTGCCCCATTGCGTATAATATAACTTCTGATGTTACATGTGAGAAGTCAGGTTGTAAGAAGAAACGAACTCCTTCTCCAGCACCATCTAACGTAAGTGCACGAACGATTAAAACAAAGAATAAAACGAATAATGCTGGCATGAAATATTTATTTACTTTTTCAACACCATTTTGTACACCTTTACTTACGATGAAAATAGTAATTAGGATGAATAATAGCTGTGACCCAACTGCTAAATATGGATTGGAAATGATTTCACCAAACGTAGCTTCGTATGCCCCATTTCCTTCCCATAGTCTACCTGTAATTGCATTCCATAAGTATAATAAAATCCAGCCTCCTACAACACTGTAGAAAGAAAGTAGTATGAAACAAGTTACAATTCCTAATTTCCCTAACCATGGCCATAATGTTTTTGGTGCGATTTCTCTATATGCATCAACGGCCTCTTTTTGTGTACTTCTTCCGATAACGAATTCAGCTAATAATAGTGGTAAACCAATTAATAATGTGAAACCGATGAAAATAAGGAAGAACGCGCCGCCCCCTCCAATTCCGGCCATGTACGGGAACTTCCAAATCGCCCCTAGACCAATCGCTGAACCTGCTGCAGCTAATACGAAACCTAATTTCGATGTCCATTGCTGTGAATTCATTTGTTAATCTCCTCTCTGTCTCTTTTTCTTTGTTACAATTCGGTATTTATATTGTTCTATCAATACTCTTTTCTAATACGTTCACTTCCTCCCTAATAATAAAAAAACGCCCCTACGTAAATACGTAGGGACGACAAAAATATCGCGGTACCACCCTAGTTGTGAAGAACACTAAGAAACCACCTAAATAAAAACGCCCCTACGTAAATACGTAGGGACGATAAAATATCGCGGTACCACCCTAGTTATGAAGCCACACCAAAGTTAGGACCTAAATAAAAAACGTCCCTACGTAAATACGTAGGGACGATAAATATCGCGGTACCACCCTAGTTGTGAAAAAATCTTCACCACTTTATTTGATAACGGTATAAACTACCGTCTTTCATTTCCTCAAAATATGAGATTTATGAAAGATGCTCCAGGACGAACTTCATGAATAATCTATATACTGATTCACACCAACCATCAGCTCTCTGAAATAGGGAGATATTCACTACTATACCCTTTCATTGCCCAAATATTATTTTCCGAATTGATTACTATCATTTTTATCACACATTAAAAATAGTGTCAACTTATATTTCGAATTTTTATGTATTACAATCTATTTAAAAATTCGAAATATAAGTTTTAGTTTAGAAAACAAGTAGCTTAGTACATAGCGAATTCTAACAGGCAATAGAAAAAGAATTACGTATTATTGATACTTATTCAATAATACAAATCATCTAGAAACATAACCTGTCTCTCTGTATTCATTTTTTAAGAGTTTGATGGATACCAAGAAAATTTCGCATCACTATCCAGTGGTCTATTTTTCGTTTCTTCTTTAATTACACGAAACCATTCATTTAGAATTTGAGTTTTGGGCAATTGAGCAGCAAGGCTATCTTCCCAAATTATATGTGAGAACCAGGCTTTCGTTTCCCATTCAAACTGCAATTGTGCGAACGAAATTATAGGGTGATCAGCTCCACGAAATTGCTCATTTACTGCATTGGAAACTTCTGGAGCTTGCGGTAACAACTCGTTCTGAATTCTATTTCTTATCGTCTCATTTTCTAGCTGATCCCAGAAATACAATTGCCCATTTATTTGATAAAAAATATCAAATGAAGCCTCACCTTTCTTCAAATTCAATAACACGAAGGCACGTTCCACATCATTGTCAGCCGCCTTTACAGCATTAACAATTATATTTTGTGCCATTGATACCCAGTAACTAGTCGCTTCCTCTACCGGTGATTCAACATACAATTCTTCACTTAATTCATGAAGAGTAGCTTCTTGCTCATTTACTTTTTCAACTTTTTTAAAAAACCTATTAAAAAAACCCATAACTTCCCCCTTATTACTATTTTCTATTTCACAAAACAAAAAATAGATTTTTCTTGCTCATCCACATTTACTCCTGGCGCGTATGTATGGACTTGTTGCAACACTTCTTCTATTAGCAACTCTAACTCCTGCACACTTTTTTCTGGATTCCCTATTAATGTGTCCGCCATACGTTCATATAATTTTTCAGGTTTAATAGTCATTCGTTCCACATTATTAGGCATCCATTTAAACGCTGGATGATGTACGTACATTTTATTCAAACCAAATAAAACACCGAATACGTTCCTTTGTACTTCGCAAATAACGTCATAAAGCATAAGCCAATCTTTCCGTTTTAAAAGCGCCTTTCGATTGTGCCAACGATTACTTAACCATAGATTTTCTGAAATCATCCGTTTTACTAGTTCATCTGGATATGCCGCTACTTTTTCTTTTAATTCATTCACTTTCCCTTCTCCATACAAACTAACACCATCATGAATGGATGATACAATACATTGTTTTTCATAATTTATATCATATTGATCCACCACATCCGAAATTACTTTCTCTACTGTCTCTGTTAAAAAGTTACTAATCTCTAATTTAATTCCCTCTTTCGTTAAATACGTTTCCGACCATTCTTCTTCCTCATACGGATGATACGATAATATTTTCCCATCAATATGATAAATAGGGGCCCTACGATCCTCATCTTCCGGCGGTGTTGACCATAAAATATGTAATTCTATATCTGAATGTTCATCTTCAAGCTTTCTAGCTACTGAACCCGCTAAAATAATGGCTTCTACTTTCGGATTTTTCCTATAAATCTCTGACATCTCTATCGCTTTCTCTTTTAATCCCATTTCATTTCCCCCTAAAATTGCAGTAATCCCCTATATTTCATTTATCTATTTCAATATTACAGCTTGCATTACCTTGTCAAATTCCTACTTAATCATATTTCTATCCAATAGCGCTGAATAACTTCATCAGTACGAGAAGAAACTACTTCATTTTCTAACACACCGCCAACCTTTTGAATCGTTTTAGCAGAACCGATATTGGATTTATCGCAAGTTATTAATACTTTCTGCAATCCTAACTTTTGCGCTTCAGCTAATGCAAGTTGTAGTTGTTTCGTAGCGTAACCGTGGCGACGTTTATTTGGATGGACACTATATCCAATATGACCGCTTTCCCGTAATAATTCTGGATTTAATCTATGTCTAATATTCACAAAACCTATAAGTTCTCCTTTTTCAAAACTTAAAAACTGACTAGATGGCACTCGATTAGCTAGTAAATTTTCTCCTAGTGCTTGTTTACTCACTTTTTCAAACCATTCATCAAGAGAATCAAAGTTTTGTAAAGAACTACTTCCATGTGGTTGTTCCCCTGAGTGTAAAAACGCTTGTCTATACGCCGTAATATGCTCACTATATTCATGTATTGGTTTTAATAGTTTCATTGTTCTTCTCCCCCTCTTCATTCCATAAAACAAACACCTTAATAGCAGCTATTCACTATTAAGGTGTTTCTATCCTTTTTATTCAAATAACCCCATGCTCAAATAACGTTCACCTGTATCAGGCGCAATACATAAAACTTTTTTACCAACGCCTAGACGTTTCGCTATCATGATTGCAGCGTAAACAGATGCTCCAGAAGACGGCCCAACTAATAATCCCTCTTGTCTAGCTAAGTTTCTCATTGTCGTTAAAGCCTCTTCGTCTGCAATTTGAATAATTTCGTTATACACTTCTGTATTTAAGTTTTTCGGGATAAACCCTGGGCTTGTTCCTACTAGTTTATGAGGACCTGGTACACCACCTGATAAAACGGGAGATCCTTTCGGTTCCACTACTGCAATATATAAGTTTGGTAATTTCTCTTTTAACGTTTCACCAGTCCCTGTAATCGTTCCGCCTGTTCCTGCCGTTGCAACAAAAGCGTCCAGCTCTCCATCCATTTGTTCGTAAATTTCAAGCGCAGTCGTATAACGGTGAATATTCGGATTAGCTGGATTTTCAAATTGTTGCGGGATAAAACTATTCGGTATTTGTTTTTGCAGTTCTAACGCCTTCGCAATTGCTCCTGGCATTCTTTGTTCTGCTGGTGTTAAAACTACTTCTGCTCCGTATGCTTTCAATAAATTAATACGCTCTTTTGACATATTATCTGGCATAATTAAAATCGCTTTATACCCTTTAGCTGCTGCATTCATCGCTAAACCAATCCCTGTATTCCCGCTTGTCGGTTCAATAATTGTATCTCCTGGTTTGATGAGACCATTTTCTTCTGCAACGTGAAGTAAATTATAAGCAGCACGGTCTTTCACACTGCGCGATGGATTAAACATTTCTAGTTTCACATACACATCTGCTGCGTCTTCCGGAATAAATTTAGATAATCGGACGACAGGTGTATCTCCTATTAATTCCGTAACGTTTTCACACAATTTCATAGCGCATCCCCTATTCTATCGTTTTCTTATCACTTGGCAGTAACCATGAAGTGAGTCCAATTAATGGTAGACAACTACATAATAGCATAATAAATTGCAGGCTATATATATCTGCTAATTTCCCAAGAACTACTGCACCTAATGCTCCAAGTCCAAACGCAAGACCTACGATTAATCCTGACACCATTCCCACTTTTCCAGGTACAAGCTCTTGTGCATATACAACAATTACACTAAAACTACTTGAACTAATAAAACCAATACATAAAAATAACGGTACGACCCACACAAGTGAGACATGTGGTAATAACAGTGCAAGTGGCGCTGAACCTAACATTGAAAATACGATGATATTTTTCTTACCAAATCGATCTGCTAACGGTCCTCCGAAGAAAGTTCCTAACACACCAGCAATCATAAATGCGAATACGAAATACTGGGCATTTTTTATAGATAAACCGTAATGCTCTATTAAGTAAAATTGATAGAAATTCCCGATACCAGCACCGTACCAAGAGCGTACAAAAGTAAGAAAAACAAGAAGTATAATAACGAATTTAATGTGTGTGCTTACAATTGCATTTTCCGCCTCAAGTGCAGCCCTCTTCTTCCTTCTTACAGCACCGGTTGCTAATTCATTTTTGTACCAATTCGATACGAAAATTAATAATACAATTCCTACTGCTGCAAATGCTGTAAAACCTAATGAACCAATTTGACCGAGTGGAACGAAAATTAGCGCTGTAAAAATAGGAGCTAAAGAATTCCCCGTGTTTCCCCCAACTTGATAAATTGCTTGCGCTAACCCTCGTTTTGCACCTGCCGCCATATACGCAACACGAGCGCCTTCTGGATGAAAGACCGCGGAACCTACACCAATAAATAAAACAGAAATAATAACAATAATAAAGTTTGGTGCAAACGCGAGTCCAATCATTCCAAGCATACTTGAAAACATGCCGAGTGGTAATAAAAATGGTGACGGCTTCTTATCTGAATACATACCAAACACCGGTTGCATAATCGATGACGTCATATTTAATGCAAACGCAATCCACCCTACTTGCATATAGGATAAATTCATCGTTTTTTCCAAAATAGGAAACAACGCCGGCACAACTGCTTGCATCGAATCATTTAAAAAATGCCCAAAGCTAATCGCAAATAAAATTCGATATATTGTCGGTGTTTCTACAGTTTTTTTGTGTGAAACTGCCTGCATATGTGAATCTCCCCTTTCTGTACAAAATATATATTTATTACAGTAGGTGTAATAAATTCTGACTTTTGAAACATTTCTATTCTATACTGCTTTCATTTCTTTTTCCAGAAATATAACTTAACTCCCGTCATTGGCTTGCATCCTTGTAACTTTCAGCGGTAAAACAGTACAAAAAAAAAGACAACCCAATCACATACTGGGTTGCCTCTTACATTAAATTGCAAAATGCTTATACTTCTCGTAATCACTCGTCTTACATTCTATTTCTAATTTGGTACCCTCGTTTTCGTAACTCGTAGATAAAACGTGTGCATGATTATTGAAATACGAAACTACCTGTCCTTGATCATATGGAATTAACATTTCACACTTCGTATATTCTTTATAGATGTGTGAGCGAATCATTTCTACAAGTTCTTCAATTCCAACATGTTTCTTCGCTGATAAATACACGCGGTCTTCTTGTACTTTCGGAATTTCAACATCCACCATATCTGATTTATTATAAGCATAGATCGTTGGAATATTTTCTACTCCAATTTTCTTTAACGTTTCATTTGTAATATCAATTAATTGTTCATAATTTGGATTTGCGTAATCTACAACGTGAATAAGTAGGTCTGCTTCCGCTACTTCTTCTAACGTTGAACGGAACGCCTTCACAAGATGATGTGGTAATTTACTTACAAATCCAACTGTATCTGTTAATAAAAATGATTTATTATCTGGCAAATCAATATTTCGTACAGATGTTTCTAACGTCGCGAATAACATATCTTTTTCAAATACTTGTTTTTCTTCTGTACCATTATAAATTTCAAGCATTGCATTCATCGTCGTGGACTTTCCTGCATTCGTATAACCTACTAATGCTACAACAGGTATTTCATTTTTCTTACGCTGCTTTCGCTGCGTTTGACGCTGGGCAACGAGCGCTTCTAAATCTTTATTTAAAACTGAAATTTGTTCTTCAATTTTACGACGGTCTAACTCTAACTTCTTCTCACCGACACCTTTATTTTTCGTACCAACGCCGCCGCTCTGTCTTCCTAACGATTCACGAAGACCGATTAAACGAGGCATCATATACTGAAGATGGGCTACTTCTACTTGTAGCTGTGCTTCTTTCGTTTTCGCACGTTGCGCAAAAATATCTAAAATTAAAATGGTACGATCAATTACCTTACAATCTAAATCCTCTTCTAAATTTCGAATTTGTGAAGGAGATAATTCATCATTAAAGATGACCATATTCGCATCTATTTCTTGTACATACGCTGCTACTTCTTCAATCTTTCCTTTTCCGATATAATGCGATGGATTTACTCGTTGTAAATTTTGCGTTACTTGCCCAATTACCTCTACATCACAGGCTTCCGCAAGATTTGTTAACTCTTCCATCGAATATGCAAAATCATCTTCATTACCTACATTTACTCCAACTAAAACTGCTCTTTGTAATACTTCTTCCATATATTTATTCCTCCATTTCGATTACGTAAAATAAAAAACACAGGTCGCTGCCTGTGTTTTCGTAAACGGATAAGGGTTCACCAAAGAAATAGAAGAAAGCTATGCTTTCATCCTATTTTATAGTCAAAAAGTCCCAAGATCATATACGTATCCACAATAAGCGTTCACCTATACAATCCCATTCTATTTATAAAGGCAAAACAAAAAGAGGGCGTATTCGTCCCTCCCTCTTTTTCACATATAAGCTTAATAAAGGGTTCCTTTAAAATAGGCAGACCAATCCCGTTCACTCTGTACACAGACAGAGCCTTTGAGCGCTATTCAATTATTGGCACAAAGTATTGAGACGTAATCTGATTAAGATCAAAGGAAGCCCCTCCGTTCATTTTAAGTTACATAAAGTGTAGCATAAGTAATTCGCTTTCACAAGGTTTAACAACCTATATCACACTAAAGAAAATCGTTATTTTTTTACTTTAATCGTCATTTTTTGCGAGTTTTTCTCACAATAAAAATAACAAAAGCAATTATCAATTTTAGAAACTTCTCGTATATTATTTTTACAGCACTCGCCAAATTCCTTGTAAGTTAAGTATTATCGTTTTAATACAACAAAAATCTATATTGAAATTTCTATAGTCTGATATTAGTATCAGGTTATAAAAATAAAAATTAGGAGATGTTCCTATGCATTCTAAATCTCGTATTACTGCAATTGGTACTTATGTTCCAGATCAAATATTGTCTAATAACGATTTAGAAAAGATGGTCCATACGAATGATGAATGGATTGTACAAAGAACAGGAATGAAGGAAAGAAGAATCGCTAGCGAAGAAGAATATTCCTCAAACTTAGCCATTAAAGCAATAAAAAATTTATGTACAACATATAAGAAAAACTTAGAAGATGTCGACTGTATCATTGTCGCTACTACTACTACTACTGCTGATTACGTTTTCCCTAGTGTTGCTTGCCAAATACAACAATACTTCAACATACCTCATACACTAGCTTTTGATTTAAATGCAACTTGTGCTGGTTTTACATATGGACTACACGTCGATAATAGCTTAATCACTTCTGGATCACATGAAAAAGTACTTGTCGTAGCGACAGAGACATTATCTAAAGTTACTGATTATACCGATAGAACGACCTGTATTTTATTCGGTGATGGTGCTGGAGCTATTTTATTAGAAAGAGATGAAGACACCCCAAGCTTTATCGCTGCTCACATGGGAACAAACGGTGATGGCGGCATTCATCTATATAGAACAAACTTATCTACTACTATGAATGGCACACCACTGCAAACAAATGAAAAAATCGTTCAAAATGGAAGAGAAGTATATAAATGGGCAACACGAACAGTGCCAAAAGGCATAAAAAATTTATTACATAACGCAAATATGCAAGGGGATGATATAGACTGGTTCATACCCCACAGCGCTAACTTACGAATGATTGAATCTATTTGCGAAAAATCTCAATTTCCAATACAAAAAACATTAACGAGCGTGGAATATATGGGGAATACCTCTTCAGTCACCATTCCACTCGCTCTAGATTTAGCTATAAAAGAAGGAAAGTTAAATAATGGAGACACACTTTTACTATACGGATTCGGTGGTGGTCTTACACATTTAGGGCTTATTGTAGAGTGGAATTTAATTTAAGTGTATAAAAGAGGCTCTAGTCAGTAACTAGAACCTCTTTTTCATTTAATTTCTTGCCCCTTTTCGAGACCATATCACAACAGGAATAAGTAATAACGCTAACACGCCTCCAGCCAATGACAATGCCGCATAACTTGAATTCGCTACTACCATACCTGACATCGCTCCACCAGAAGCTCCAGCTAGCGCAATAAAAACATCTATTTTCCCTTGTGTTTTAGCACGTGTAGACGGTGTTGTGGAATCAACGATTTGTGCTGTACCACTAATCAATCCGAGGTTCCATCCTAGCCCAAGTAAAGACAAAGCAACGATTAATAGTAATAAAGAATCACTTGGCGCTATCGCAGCTATGACACCCGCTGCAAGTAAAATCACTCCACCAGCTATGCTCATTGTAGTTCGGCCAATTTTATCAATTAACATTCCTGTAACGAGAGATGGAAGATACATTGCACCTACATGAAAACCTATCACAAGTCCTACTGCACTTAAACCGTGACCGTGGTGTCCCATATGAACTGGCGTCATCGTCATAATCGCAACCATCACGATTTGCGTAAGTATCATTACGATTGCTCCAACTGTAATACCTCGTTTATTTTCTTTCACTTCTTCTGTTATTGGTTGCCCTTTATATGTATGTTCCTGTTTATATCTTTCTATTATGTTAGCAATAATTAACGGATCTGGACGAAGCATAACAAAAAGAACTAGACCCGCCAGTATAAATGCTGCTGCCGATAGTATGAACGGACCTGCAAGTTTAGGAACTCCAATTGAATGCGCAAAACTACCCATTACTCCTACTAAATTTGGTCCTGCAACTGCACCGAAAGTCGTCATTACCATCGTAATACTAACAGCCGTTGCTCTCTGCTTCTTATCTGCTAAATCTGTACCTGCATAACGAGCTTGTAGATTCGTGGCTGTACCGGCACCATATATGAGTAAAGAAATAAGTAAAAGAATAATGCTATTCGTTAAAGCTGCCATTACAACACCAATTGCTCCAAATCCACCTACTATAAACCCTGTTGCAAGACCTATCCGGCGTCCATATCGTTGCGAAAGCTTCCCTACTATGAAAGCTGCTAATGCTGATCCCAATGTAAACATAGCAGTTGGCAATCCTGCAAATGCATCTGTTCCAAGCATTTGCTGCGCAAGAAGTGCTCCCACTGTAATACCAGCAGCTAGTCCTGCACCGCCAAACATTTGTGAAATGCTGACGATTATTAACGTTCGTTTGTATAGTTTTTGTTGCTCTTCTTCTGTGTACACATGATTATCTATTAAAGCCCCTGCCTTATCTAGCAATTCCCCATCCTCCTTTTAAAATTAATCCCTCTTGTTAATGTACTATGTATAACGTTACATATTCAATGGCATTTTCCATTCATCCCTTTCATTCTAAAAAACTTTCTAATCATACTCGACTTATCCCATGCTATATTAAAAACACTACTATTCACAATATGCAAGGAGAAAACAATGAAAAAAACAGGCTAATAGCAGCCTGTTTTTCTTTACGCATCTTCTACTAATCTTCCCCTTCTCTTTTTACTTAAAGCTTTTCCTTCCCAAAACAACAAACTTACGAAAGCACAAATTAAAATAATTGGCACACTTGCTTTATATAAATCTGTGAAACTCATTGCCATCTGATTCTTGGCATAATGATTCACATCATTCGAAAATGTGAGTACCTCTTTCTTTATACTTTCCTCTTGTTTTTCAACTTCTTTTGTCACTTGCCTCATAACTTCTTCTCTTTTTACATCCCTATATTCTACTGGAACTTTTCTTAATATTTCATCCGTCTTGTCGCGAATCAATTCTTCCTTTTTCTCTTTACTTAATCCCATTGTCATTGCATTTTGTTTCTTATTTATATTCGACTCTAAACTTTGATTCTCTATTTTTTCTTTAGTCATTTGTAAAATTTCAGTTTGCTCAGTACTATTCACATGAATATTCCGCACCTTTTCTTCTGCATAACGATATACTTTTTCTTTATTTACAGTTAAATTGTGAGTTAAGTTAGAGACAAATATTGCGACCGCCAATACAATTCCAACTTGTCGTAACATTGATACAACACTTTGAGAAGCAGTTAATAATTCTCCTTCAAACGAAGACGCACTTAAAACTGTAATTGGCCCCACTACTAAGCCATATCCGACACCTAATATCATACATGGAATAATAATTTCTATATTTGTTGAATGAACATCAATCATTTGCAACCAATAGTAGGAAAGCCCCATAACAAGAAATCCTGACAAAATAATAGTTACTTTTCCGAGTTTTTTAATTAAAGTTGCTGCAACTGGTGAGACAAAAAATATCATCGCTGAAATAGGTGTCACTAAAAAAGCCGCTTCAATTTCCGTTCGACCTTGTAGTTTCGTCAAGAACGTTGGAAGCAATACAGTAACTCCAATTAAAAATAAATTACTCAATATAACAACGATCGACGCTCCGACAAACATTCGATCTTGAAATAACTTTAAATTCACCATTGGGTTATGAATCTTTCGTTCTACTAAAATAAATAGAATAAGAGAAATAGTGCTAATTGCATAACAAGACAAAGCAATATTACTTTGCCATCCCCATGTATTACCTTTTACTAATATGAGAGTAAATGAAAAAATTGCTGTGCTACTTAATAGTAGTCCTATCCAATCTATTTTTGAGATAATACGTTCTTCATTTTTTATTTGTAGCATGATGCAACATAACACAATTCCTATTATACAAACCGGAACATTAACGAAGAACACCCATCTCCATCCTAAATTTTGCGTAATAATTCCACCTATTACTGGCCCCATAGCAGCTGACAATCCTTGTGTTACTCCTAAAATTGCAAGTGCAACATGCCTTTTAGCTAACGGCATAGCTGATACACCAATTACCATACTTGTTGGAAATAAAATTGCTGCCCCAATACTTTGTATAAAACGAGAAAAAATAAGAAAATCACCTGTATTAGCAAAAGCGCAAAGTACCGATCCACCCCCAAAAATCACCAGACCAAGAATATACATCTTTGCTTTTCCAAAGATATCAGCTATCCGCCCTAACGGAATGGCAAGTACTGCAATCGTCATTGTATAAACATTTAATACCCAAGACATCTTTTCTAATGAAGTATTTACACTCGATTGTATTGCCGGTAAAGCTATATTCATAATTGTCGTATCAATCATACAAAGAAAGATACCTAGACACATTAAAAAGACAATCTTAATACCCTTTGATTGCTCCATCTTTATATACCCCTTTATTTATTGTGAATGCGTTTTTCATTCTTCTGTTTTATTGTTTTCTTTCGCCTCTAACTCTTCTAATTTTTTCTTCAAAGTCTCCACTTGTGCACTATACGATGCAATACCTACATCTAGTGAAATTTCTTCGACGAAAGTAATACCTATTCTCCACTTTTCATATTTCAATCGAAGATCTGCAATGTACGCTTCTTTTCTTTCAATTTCATCTTTAATCCATTTTTTTATTGTTACATCATCACTATAGTTGCCAAAATACATTCTCATTAAAAAATCCGAACGTAAAACATCCTTCTCTATAGGCGTCTGCATGTATTGATAAAATTCTTCACGCCCCTCATCTGTAATAAAGTACATTTTCTTATTCGGTTTTCCCTCTTGCATGACAACCTCTTTTTTTATTTTCCCTTCATTCTCCAATTGCCGTAATGTTGGATAAATCATTCCAAAACTTCCATCAAAAAAATGAGTAAATACGTCTTCAAACACAATTTTAATATCGTAACCAGACAATTCCTTTTCCATTAATAAACCTAAAACAACATCTCTTCCCTTCAAAGTAAAACCCCCACATAGTATATAATCAATAATCATATTAACATTGTTAATATGATTATTGATTATATACCTTATTCTGTTAATTGTAAAATGTTTCTAAATAAAAAAGCCCCATAATTTGGTTTCACCAATTCACAGGGCCATTTTCTTATTTACTCTTTAACACCTACACCTTGCAAAACTTCAATATCCTCTTTCATTTCATAATAATAAGAAGGCAATTCTATACCATGTTCTAAGAAATAATCCTCAATGAATGAAATAATAATTTTTAACGTTTTCACACGAGCATACAATTTATCGTTACTTTCAATAATATGCCACTTTGCATTTGGCTTACTTGTTTTTTCAAACATGTCTTCCATTGCTTCAACATACTCATCCCATTTTTCACGATTACGCCAATCTTCGTCTGTAATTTTCCATCTTTTCAAAGGATTTTTCTCTCTATCTTTAAATCTCTTTAACTGTTCCTCTTTACTTATATGGTAGAAGAACTTCCCTATTATGTAATGGTCATCTGTTAGTAGTTTTTCAAAATCATTAATCTCATCATATGCTCTCATCCACTCTTCCTTTGTAGCAAATCCTTCAACACGCTCAACTAACACACGACCGTACCATGAGCGATCAAAAATGGTGATTTGCCCGTACTGTGGAATTTTGCGCCAGAAACGTTGCAAATAATGGTAACGTTTCTCATGAGGTGCAGGCGCTCCAATTGGATTTACTTGGAACCCACGCGGGTCAAGATGTTCCGTCACCCGCTTAATTGCCCCACCTTTACCAGCCGCATCCCATCCTTCCATAACAAGCATAACCGCGATTTTTTCTTCTTTCAAAATTTGCTGTAATGCTAATAAGCGCCTTTGATATTTTTCTAATTTCTTATTGTACTTAGATTTTGATTCAATTTTTTTCGTTAAGTCTACTTTAGCAAGATGTCCATTTTCCATAAAACAAATCCCCCTTGTTGTATGACAATGTTATTTTAACATATTTTTGGTAATTTTTTCATATCCTAAAAAAACTGTGTAGAAACATCTCTACACAGCTTCCTTCTCTAATTTCACATATATAAGCACATTTAACTACATTAAAATAAATAATTTATACTGAACTCTTAGTATATTCTTTTTATTAAAACGTAAAAATAGTCCTTTTAAAAAGGGCAGCAATCTAAGTATAGAAAAACAAATTTATTCTTTTTTACTACATACGTAATTATGCCGGCTATAAGAGTATTGAATAAGATATTGATTCACTACTCTTATAGCCACTTTACATTATATGGTATATTTACTCGTAAAAAGAAGATAATAACAAGTAAATCCATTAAAGAATGGGAGCTCTAAAAAAATGAAACGAAAAATATTAACTCTCTTTACACTTTTATGCTTAGCACTACCAATACAAGCTAGTGCTTACACATTTCAGTCACTACCGATTGCGTCAAAGTCTAAACAATGGTATGTCGAAATTGATAAATCTCATAACTCAAACAAGCAAGCAATCCAGCCAAAGCAAGGTGTATTTGATACGTATAGTTTACTCGTAAAAAACATCGGTCATGATGTATCAAACGTATCTGTGGAAATACTTGATAACAACCCTACCTCTAAAGCTACCTTTAAACCTACTACACCTAATGAAAATATTTCTAAAAGTCATACAAGCTTTGACTACATGGTATTCCCATTAGACTTTAATAGTCATAATTTTAAAGTTGTAATCACTTGGGAAGAAAAGAATTTCTCTTACAATGGCCATCCGGTAAATGAAGGTAAAAAAATGAAACAAACATTTGTATTTAATGAAGACTAAGTCCTAATTTCTTTAGGGCTTAGTCTTCTTTTTTGAAACCTGCTTGTATCGCTTCCGTCACTTCTTTTGTGATTTCTAATTTTGTTGTGCCAAATATGTACGGACAGTTTTTCATTACAAAGGTGTTTTATTAATACTAGTTGATTATATGCTAAGTTATTTTCTATATAGGTCTAGCCCTCTTTTCCCATATAATCAATTAAATCGACGAATACTCGGTACAGACAATGCTATTCCAATTGTTAAAATTACTAAACTAGCTAGTGTTATAATAGTTATTTCGCCACCTATGACAGTAGCTAACCAGCCTACAACTACATACCCTAATGGCAATAAAGCAAAAGAACCCAACATATCAAGGCTTGCCACTCTTCCGAATGCTTCTTCTGGTACAAGCTCCTGTAAACTCGTTTCCCAAATGAGTCCAAATATCATCATGCCAAATCCTTCAATTGCCATTAAGAATATTAAAGCGGGTGCCCAAGAAATGAATGGCATAATTAATAAAGCAATGCCACTCATTAAAACACCTCCATAAGCCAGTAATCCTCTCTTATGCCACCGCTCTTTCCCACCAAATATTACTGCGGCAATTATAGCCCCACCACCAGAAAAGGCCATGCCAAGCCCATACACGTAAGCTTCAAAATGATGATGAACATTAAATAACCATGGAATTAATACGACGATAATGCCGGCATAACAAATATTTATAAAAGAAAAAACTAAAATTGTAATCCACAGCCACGGATGACTTTTTAAAACTAAAACACCTTCCATAAACTCTTGTTTGTAAGTAAGCTTACTCTTTTCAATGGGTTTTACTTTTTTAAACTTAATTTCTTTTAAAAATAATAAACATAAAAATGATAATAAGTACGTTGCTGCATCTAGTCCGAAACCTATCCCTGCAGATGCAACCGATACGATTAACCCACCAAGTGCTGGCCCAATCAATCGTATACCTTGATTACTCATTTGAGTGAGTGCGTTAGCTGCATTACGAATTTCAGGAACGAATACTTTCGCCCTTACAGCAGAATATGCTGGTTGGAATATCCCTTCCATAAGTCCGTATATGGCAACGAGAATATATAAAATCGTAATTGTTAATAAATCCATAAATATAAGCGATGCAAGTAATAGCATTAATATACAGCGGATTATATCCGTAAATAACATTAATTTAACCCGATCAATTCGGTCTACAACTAAACCTGCAAACGGTAAAGCAAGAATATTAGGTAGCATGTACATTGCCATCGTCATCCCCATTACAACTGTTGAGCCAGTTAATGAATACACAACAACTGGAAGTATGACCATAGTTATCGAACTACCTAAGGCCGAGAGTAATTGTCCAATCCATAAAAACTTAAAGTGCGTTGATACTTTAACTGGTAATAATAATTTTCCAATATAACTTAAACTTTTCTCCTTTTGTATTTCCCCTTGCATGTCTCTCTCCTCTTTTCAAATGACTATAGAATACATAATATACGACTGAAAATTCATAATATTATATTCCCAATTATATAAGAAACCATTATGTTATGGTAAAATTATCAAAAAAATATAAAGGAGAATGCATCATTATGCCTCCAAATTCACATAACATCGAACACCAAATCTATACAATGTGTATGATCCAGCGCAACAATGAAGTTTTACTCGTAAAACGACCCAATCATCGAGGTTTCCCTGGCTACATAGCTCCTGGCGGCAAAGTAGATTTTCCCGAAAGTATCGTTCAAGCCGCTATAAGGGAAGTAAAAGAAGTAACCGGATTACTTGTTTCGGATTTAAATTTTAAGGGATTAGATGAATATGTAAATCCGAAAGGGAATGTTCGGTACATGGTATTTAACTACTGGACAGACTCATTTGAAGGTGAACTTCTTTTAAACCCACCTGAGGGCAAATTATTATGGATACCAATCGATACAGCACTAAAGCTTCCTATGCAAGATTGGTTTAAAGAAAGATTCCCATTATTTTTTGAAAAAGGCACCTTTGAAATTCAACGTGTTTGGGATAATGAGCTAGATAAACAAGTTGCTATAACAATTACACATACGTAAAAAAGCTTGGAATCTCTCCAAGCTTTTCTTACTTCTCCTCTACTTTCTTAATCTTATAATCAATTTCTAAAAACTTAACTCCAAATATCCACATTCTATGATTAGCTTCTAGTATGTGATCCGTGCGCTCTTTTATAATAAAAGTCTCTGCTAACGGTAAACGGATTGTCAAGAACCGAGTATGTAAATAAATCCCCTCATCTCCCTGACCATTTTCTCTTAACTTACTAGTAATAATTAAATCATGACTATCATTATATAGTTTCAAAATACCAGTCATATTCGAATAAGGTAAAGGTAAGGCGATATTCATATATGTCTCATTCTTATTTGTATGCTTTGAATAAAGAGCTACAAAAATAGATTTACCTGCCTCATTTTTTCTTAGCCAAGCCCTTACATTCTCTCTTCCATCTTTCTCATCTATGACACTAATGATAGAGCCATGCATCGTTTCCCAATTGCCGCCCATTCCTAAATGTATTTGTTCTACACGCTTACTCATTTTCTCATAGCAAAGTGCGAACGGACGGAACCAACGAGCCCATTTAATATTCGATTGCAATTCATACTCTGCTGTATTTTCATAAAAATGAATAATACTTAAAGGAACCTTCGTCACATCAAATGCCTCACTATGAAAGTCATTTACTTTATCAACTAAACCGTTGTATTCCTTACTGTCTACTAAATTGCTGCTATATAAATAAGCCTCACCAATTGCCACATTTCCTCTTAACTTACTCATTGGTTTCCCATAGTATTTATAATTCGGAACACTCTTTTCAATCAACCAGCCGATAAATGCCGGTAACGCTACTCCAATTCCGTTGACAACACCATGAATCCAAACCATTTGAGCAATTGTAATCGTCAAGACATGCTTCAAATTCCCGTATGAATATATAAGTGAGAACATAATTGTAACCATGAGTGTAATAGACGAAACGATTAGAAGAATCTTTGCACTGATAGCATTAAATTTTGCTCTCCAAACGTAAAATCCATACCCATAAATTGCACATAAATATAGGAACACTGCAAAAAATTCAAATATTCTTGAGTATGTAATTCCTATTGCAACTGTCATAGGTGAAATCATGATGATAAACATAATAGCATCATACACTTTACTTCTCTTTTCTCTTTTTCTCCCTATTAAACCAGCTGATAATGGCAATAGAAACGCCGAATAATGAAAATGTGCAGCTGTGAGTAAAACAATGTCAGAGCTAAAATGCATAATTGAAAGTTTTGCTACTGAAGCAGAAAACCAAAAACCACCTAAAAACAAATAAATAAACGCACTATCTATGGCGATCTCTTCTAACGGCTTCCATCCTCTTTCTAGCAATCTACTTACACCAAATAACGCAACAATTCCTGTATATACAAACCAAACTAGCGCAAATAAATAGTGATTTGTGACGAAAGCTAGCATTGCACAAATTGCTGCGATTGGATATAAAAATGATACGGATTTATAAAATAATAATTGCGATCCATCTCTTTTTCTTTTATCAATAATACAAAATGACATTGGTATAAATAATAAAACAGATAATAATATAATTGCTTCAACAGGATTTATATTCGACCACTCACATATTAGAAAAACAACATAGCAAGCAAGCCCAAATATTATATTTTTCATATCGTCTATTCCCTTTCCACAAATGTTCCCTTATATGAAAAAAGCGAACCAATTAACGGGTTTCGTACTTGTACATGAATTCGAAAACATTGTAGTGTTTCATCATAACTTTCAACAATTTTTGCCTCACCATACAAAAATTTTGGTAACGGCATTTTTCTTCCAAACATATAAAACCATTGTTTCTTTGAAGAAATATGCATTGCCCCTAACTCATCGATATGAAAATGCAGTGTAGAAACGAGTAAATGTGGTTCACCAAAATAATCTACAATTTCATTTTCGTTTTCATCAAACTGCATAACTGCATTAAAATATCTTTTCTTATTATGAAAATAAAAAGTACGGTTCCACCTTACTAATTCTTGTCCATATTCATCTCGCTCAGCTATGTTTTGTATCGTAAATGGAATTTCCTCTCCTCGTTCCGAGAAAAACATTCGAAACTTCGATGCAATTTTCAATATAAATTTCACGAAAAAAGAGCCACCGTAAATTTCATCCATCTTTCCTTCCCCTGTAAAACTATTCTCTTCTGTAATCGCATAACGCTTCTGCAATTCAGGATGAAGATTTTTATAGGTATCCCCTAATAATCGTTCATACATATTAGCCATATACTTATCCCTTTCTCGCCCTCTTGCAATTTTTCGCGCTTGGTAAATCGAAACTATTTATATAACCGACAATTGATAACCCCATTAAAAGAACATTTAATGTAATCGGATTAAACGGTCCTGTAAAGCTTGCGATATTCGTAAATCCTGCCGCTAACGTTAAAACTAGTAATACAATAATATGCAGTATAAATAATTTTCGTTTTGTTAGTGGCAACAGCCATACGACACCGAAAATTATTTCTAACCCCCCAATTATTTTAAGTATACATACACTACTTTCATTTGAACCGATTAATAAAGAAAGCATCTTTACTTCTTCTGAATGAGTAAACAGTAGTTTTGGCACTATCCCTTGATATATCCATACAAAAGCAAATAAAGAACATACGAGCCAATACGTCATTGTTCTTCTAATTAGTAACCTAGGATGAAGCCCCTTTTCTAACCATAATTTTAAGGCATCAAAACTCCAAGCAGTCGCCCAACCTAATAACGGACGAAAAATATAGGAATCTATCACATTTCCTATACGACCAAATCTTGTATCATAATCATATTGTGTCTCAAAATGGATGTATTCTTTATTGGGCGTATACTTCCAATAACCACGTCCTATTTGAATAAGAGATAATGTATTATCCGTCCAAAATTTTAAAGAAGAAATTCTTTCACCAGTTTCTTTTCTTATTTCACCTATTGATTCCCCTTCTCCAACTATTTCAAGCCCAAATCCAATCTTTGTTTTATACAAAAACTTCTGTGGTTCCCCTTCTTTTTTCTCTAAATACGAAATTTCAGTAAAGCGAGCATCCCACTCTGTATGTATATCTGGTTCTTGCGTATATTCCCATAATTTTTCCATCGTCGTGTTCATTTTTGTCGCAACATAAATAGGCTGTTTCCTTTTCATTCTCCCCACCTCCTATGCACTATAACTTTAATGTACATGCAATGAATTTATTTTGCTACATTTTTCACAAACTTCCTCAGAAAAAAGAAAGAATTTTTAAAATATATATAAAACACTTGATTCCACGAAAAATTTAAATTATTATAAAACAAATGTTACCAACAACTTCATAAATCAAACACTCTCGCCTAAAACGTGAGATAGAGGTTGCGATACTTATGAGTATTCTAATGGAGACACAGAGATGTCTATGAACTTAGATGAAAGGAAGTATTGCCGAAATTGATAAATTTCTCTGCATTTATCAATTGGGGCTGTTTTCGAATAGAAACAGAACTGTCATATGTACAGACGTGTACGTATGAAGAGCTATCTACAAAAAAGAGATATCATTTTTTTATGATATTCCTTTTTTGGCGGTTTTTTTATTAGCTCCGTTTTCTGTTTCCCTTTTCCTGTAACAGCACCATCCTCACTTATTTGAGATGGTGTTTTTTGTTTGTCTTTCTGGTAACTACAGGAGTATTGGGGATTTATATATTTCCTAATCTATTCTTAAAAATAGACGAAAGAAGGAATTTGTAATGGAAACAATTGTTCAAAAATTTGGTGGCACTTCTGTCGGAAGCGTCGAACGCATTCAACATGTAGCAAATTTAATTATTGAAGAATATGAACGAGGTCATAGCATTGTCTCTGTCGTTTCAGCAATGGGAAAAAGCACAGATGAACTTGTCGCACTCGCTAACGCTATCACAGAAAATCCAAGTAAACGTGAAATGGATATGCTTCTATCTACAGGAGAACAAGTAACTATTTCATTATTAACAATGGCACTGCAAGCAAAAGGCTATCATGCAATTTCATTAACAGGGTGGCAAGCAGGTATTACGACAGAATCTGTACATAGTAGTGCACGGATTACTGACATTCATACAGATCGTATTCAATCTTATCTTGCTGAAGGTACGATTGTTATCGTAGCTGGTTTCCAAGGTATAAGTGTAGAAAATGAAATTACAACGCTTGGCCGTGGTGGCTCTGATACGACTGCTGTCGCATTAGCTGCTGCACTTAAAGCAAAAAAATGTGATATTTATACGGATGTGACAGGTGTATATACGACGGACCCACGAGTTGTAAAAGATGCTTACAAATTAGACGAAATTTCTTATGACGAAATGTTAGAGCTTGCTAATCTCGGTGCTGGCGTATTACACCCGCGCGCTGTTGAGTTTGCTAAAAATCATAATGTAGTTTTAGAAGTTCGCTCAAGTATGGAACAAGAAAACGGAACAATTGTAAAAGGAGAATGTAACATGGAACAACAATCAATCGTTAAAGGTATTGCATTTGAGGATAACATTACACGTGTCACAATTAAAGGATTAGAACAAGGCTCGCTTTCAACAGTTTTCTCTACATTAGCAGCAGCACACATTAATGTAGATATCATCATTCAAAGTATTACAAATGAAGGAACTGTACACCTCTCCTTCTCCATTCATTCGAATGATTTAAGAGAAACTTTAGAAGTTTTGGAACAAAATCAAGAAACTCTTCACTATGAATCTGTAGAACATGAAAATCACTTAGCAAAAGTATCAATCGTAGGATCTGGCATGGTATCTAACCCAGGTGTCGCTGCAAATATGTTCACTACTTTAAAAGAAGAAGATATTCATATTAAAATGGTAAGTACATCAGAAATTAAAGTGTCTGTCGTTATTGACCGCCTTCATTTAGTAACAGGCGTTGAGGCGCTGCATCAATCATTTATGGCGAAAATTGAGCCTTTAGTGCAAATGAGCTAATCTGATATATTTAGTAATGCTAAAAAAATCATATTAATGTATTACCTTCCTATTAAATAAAAAGCTGTTCGTTAACACGATGCTATATGACATATTAAAAAACACCTTGTCACATTTTCCTATACTGTGACAAGGTGTTTTTGACTGAAAGGAATTTGTAACTACTTAGTAGTATAATTATGAGGATAATTAAATAATAGACTTTTATACATAAGGAGATAAGACTATGGCAAAAAACAAATTACTACGAATGGACAATGTCAGCATCGTTGTAGAATCCCTTGATAACGCAATCTCTTTCTTTGAGGAGATTGGCTTGAATCTCGAAGGTCGAGCCAATGTCGAAGGTGAATGGGCTGGTCGCGTAACTGGACTCGGTTCTCAGTGCGTAGAGATCGCTATGATGGTCACTCCAGATGGCCACAGCCGAATTGAACTTTCGCGATTTCTCACCCCACCTACTATATCAGATAACCGAAATGCTCCTGTAAACGCCCTCGGTTATCTACGCGTCATGTTCACCGTTGAAGACATTGACGAAATGGTATCGAGACTCACTAAGCATGGTGCAGAGCTCGTTGGTGAAGTAGTTCAGTATGAGAACTCGTATCGTCTCTGCTACATTCGTGGAGTCGAAGGAATTTTAATCGGTTTAGCGGAAGAACTCGGTAATAAATAAGTAATGTTTTATAAAAAAGAGGGAATAGCTCTATATTTAAGCTATTCCCTCACTTCTATTAAAACAGATGAATGTTTTCTTTTTTACAAGCTGCACGTAAATCGTCAGGCCATACAGAAGATTGAACTTCACCGATATGAGCTTTACGTAAGAAGTACATGCACATTCTTGATTGTCCAATACCACCGCCGATTGTTAATGGTAGTACGTCTTCTAGTATACCTTTATGGAAATCATACTCACGTTTGAAGTCTTCACCAGTTTTCGTTAACTGCTCATCAAGTGATTTACTATCAACACGAATTCCCATTGATGATAATTCAAATGAAGATTGTAGTACTGGGTGCCAGAATAAAATGTCACCGTTTAATTTCCAATCGTCATAATCAGCTGCGCGTCCGTCGTGCTTTTCACCTGAACGAAGTGCATCACCAATTCCGATAATGAAGACTGCACCATGTTCTTTCGCAATTGCATGTTCACGATCTTTCGGTGTTAATTCTGGATATTTATCTTCTAATTCTTGAGAAGTAACGAAAACAATTTCTTCCGGTAAATACTTTCCAAGGAACGGATATTTTTCAAATAAGTGATCTTCTAAATCTTTGAATATTCCATAAATTGTTTGTACTGTTTTTTGTAAGTAATCGACAGTACGCCATTCTTTTTGAACGATTTTTTCCCAATCCCATTGGTCAACGTAAATGGAATGCGTTGCATCAAGTTCTTCATCACGACGAATCGCGTTCATGTTTGTATATAAACCTTCACCAGCTTCATATCCATATTCATGTAATGCAAATCGTTTCCATTTCGCTAGTGAATGAACAATTTCTAATTCTTCTCCTGAATGTAACATATCAAATTCAATTGGACGTTCTACACCGTTTAGGTGATCGTTTAATCCTGATTTTTTCGTTACGAATAATGGTGCAGATACGCGGAATAGTTCAAGGCGTTTTGCTAATTGGTCCTCGAAAAATGTTTTAACTTCCTTAATTGCAATTTGAGTCTCTCTTACTGTCATTAATGATTGATACATGGTGGTTTCCTCCTAAAATGTTTGGATGTTGTGAAAAGAAGCCAACAAAAAAAGCCCTTCTTTCCCAAAAAACTGGGACGAAAGGCTTTGGTTCCGCGGTACCACCCAAATTAGCAACAGAGGTTGCTCACTTATACAATACGGAGATGAAATATCTCGATACTGTTCTTCTTGTAACGGCGAAGTTCCCGGCTAAGTCTACTTTCCTATAAAGGATTTCGGTTAGCAACTCCAGGAGGTTCTTCATAATAGGCTTCGTATCAGGCTCACACCACCCCTGACTCGCTTAAACTACGTCCTACTACTACTCGTCCTTTCATAGTCGTTTTGTTGTCACATCTCTGAAACATTTTATTAATGATTATTCTATACAAAAAATAAAGAAAGTCAACAAAAAGTTTTAAAATATTTTTCAATTCTTTATTTTACGGCTTTATTGATTGTTGTTAATTTAACATCTTTACTTTTTCTGCCTCGTCAATCCAAAAAATGTTTCACTGACCGAAACTAACGTATACACAATAATTAATGTGATCGTTCGGAATATAGAATCCGCAGTATTTCTTATTATTTTCATTTTCTTTATAATTCCTTTCAGTTTACTTGCAATTTCATGATATACTATAGCATTCAAGCAGTTTATTTTTACTTAAAGCAATCATAGTCATTTATAAAGAGTATTTTCTAAATCATTGACTATTATCAAATAAGATTTTTAAATAACGGAGTGATCATATGAGTAAAACGAAGGCAAAACCGAAAAAAGGTGTAGGACAAGGTACAGGAAGTAAAGGATGGAACCGTTGGCAATCAAGTGCAAAGAAAAAGGCAGCTGCAAAGCCATACAAAAGTAAAGGTACAAAGAAGTAATTTAAATAACATTTGATTTCTTTACTTTGTACAAAACAAAATATAATTATTACAACAAAAAGCTATGCTTTCACATGTGAAAGCATAGCTTTTTCATATTAAATCATTAAAATATCTCGTATTTCTTCCTCCGTGATGGATGCTAATTTTTCTTCTCCCGGCTCAATCACTTCAGCAATTAAATTTTTCTTACTTTCTTGCAGTTCATGCATTTTCTCCTCAATTGTTCCCTGAGCTACTAGCTTTATAACTTGCACTGTATTTTTTTGTCCCATTCGATACGCTCTATCGGCCGCTTGTTGTTCAACAGCTGGATTCCACCATAAATCGTATAATATTACTGTATCTGCACCAGTTAAATTAAGTCCGGTACCACCAGCTTTTAAAGAAATGAGAAATAGATCTCCTTCTCCTTCGTTAAACCGATCGCACAGCTCTACACGTTCCTGCGCTGGTGTACTCCCGTCTAAATAAAAGTATGGAATTGCTTGTCGATTTAACTCACGACCAATAATGGAAAGCATCTTCGTAAATTGAGAAAAAATTAATATTCTCTTCCCTGTACTTCTACATTCCTCTAAAATCTCTAACAGTTGTTCAAATTTAGCTGAACTTCCTTTGTAATCATCAACAAATAAAGCAGGATGACAACAAATTTGTCGCAATCTCGTTAAACCAGCTAAAATTCTAATTTTATTTTTACGTAACGTATCTTTGTCTAAATGCTTTAACGTTTCTTCCCTTAGCTTCGCTAAATAAGCAGCATAGAGACTCTTTTGATCGGGTAATAACTCCGATGATTGTAAGTGCTCTATTTTCTCTGGCAACTCATTTAATACGTCCCCTTTTAATCGTCTTAATACGAATGGTTTCACTCGCTTCGCTATATCTTCACGCCTTAAATCACCGAACTCTTTTCTTCCTGGTAATAATTCTGGGAAGACGACATGGAAGATAGACCATAGCTCTTCTAATGAATTTTCTACAGGTGTACCCGTTAGCCCAAAACGGTATTCAGCTTGAATTGTTTTCACAGCTCTTGCCGTTTGCGTTGTAGGGTTTTTAAACGCCTGCGCTTCATCAAGGAATAGTGTATGAAATGGTCTTGCATATAATCTTATATCTCTTCTCAGTAATGGATATGACGTAATTACGACATCAAATTCCGTTATATCTTTCAAAATTTTCCGGCGCTCTGCTTGGTTTCCATCTGCAATAACTGCTCTAATATGCGGGGCGAATTTTTTCAATTCACTAAACCAATTATAAACAAGAGATGATGGTGAAACGACTAATATAGGTAGTTTCTTTTCTCGAATCTCAGGCAAAACAGAATCTATAAAAGCAATGCTTTGCAACGTTTTTCCAAGTCCCATATCATCTGCTAAAATACCGCCAAAACGGTAATGAGCAAGTGTTTTCATCCATTCGAACCCATATACTTGATACTTTCTCATTTCTGCATTTAAAGTATTTGGCACAGCAAACTTTAATTTTTTCGGGTTTTGAATGTTTTCTACTAACTCTTGAACAGAATCATCTAAACTTAAAACATTGCCTTCATGAAGTCCGTTCATCCATTTTACACTCCGAATAAGTGGAACATTTACCTCTTCTCCATGTAAAAATTCTTTCCGAATACCTGATTCTTTTATAAACTGATTAATTTCATTAAACTCTTTACTCTCTAGCGATAAAAACGAACCGTTCGCCAATCGATAATATTTACGTTTCTCTTCAAGGGCCGCTAATACACCTTTAATTTCTGCTTCTGGTATTCCTTTTATATCAAAACGAAATGACAACCAATCAATTCTTTCTTTTCTTCTCACTGTAATAAGAGGAACTGCATCCCCTTTACTAATTCGCAATTTGATTGCTGTCGTCGCATAAATATCAACTAAACCTTTTAATGTTGGCACGACGTGATATAAAAAGTTATACTCAGCTTCTTCATTATGCATAAAGTAACCGCCTTCTGTTTTTGCAAAGGCACTTTCACTCATAATGTCTAAAATCTCTTTTTCCTTTTTCTCATCACGATTAAAAACAGACGGCTGTCCATCCTCTTCTAGCGGATTAATCATGACGTTCCCATAGTGAAATTCAAGCCCTGCTAATAAGCGACTTTTCACGCGGTCTAAATACAATTTCGCTTTTAGCGAAGGTGTTTCAACACGATCCGATATTACTTCATCAATGTGTACAGTTCCGAGCTTCATTAATCCTGGTACAACTTTCGCGACGAAATGTTCCATCTTACTTTCTGGAATATAAAACTGATTACTATTTGAGCGACTCATCATCTTTTGTAATTCAATAAGTCGCATACAATCTTCAATGTGTAAGTGATATAATTTCCCATCGTAAAGTGCATTGTTATACATATCCATAACTTGTACACGATTTAAACCATCTATATGAAGTGTAAATCCGCCATTATTTCCCTTCGTAAATTCAAAGTGTAACGGCAACAACCCTTTTGAAACTTGTAATCCCTGAAACAGTTGTTCATTTTGTTTCAGCTGTACATATTCAACTTTAGAAAGTGAAGAGAGCATATCTTTCCATGAAGCTGGTGGTATAAATATCATACTTTCATCTTGTTTCGCATGTACTTCTAGCGTATCTTCATACATTTTTTCGTTATGATACATTTTAATGAGCTGCTGAATAATCGCATCCGTTTCTTGTTTAAAACTATGTACATCTGGTGTATATGTAAATTCATTTGAACAATGAAAAGATTCCCTTTTCTCCACCTTAGAAAGAAATTCTCTAATATGATTTATGAAATACACTTTGGCAAGTTTCAATTGAATTCCAAGAAGAGCCCCACCACTTCTCGTAGCTACTGGTGTACATATAAACTCAATATCTAATATTTCACGTGTATCAAAACGGTGTTGTTTACTTTTTGGCCTCAGTGGTTTGTCTGCAAACAGCTGAAACATACCACTTGTCAATTGATCATTTCTGCTACTAGTGGAGCTCATTCTACCTGTTTGTTGATTATAGTTTATTTGTATTAATACTGCTGCAACATGTTGACAGTACGTTTGAAAAGACGCTAATGAAGGACAACTACATTTTGCAACAACATCACCCTTTTTGGCTTTTGCTACTGTAACATGGAAATCCTCGTTCCCTTTTACTGTCGCCTCACAAATTTCTTTATTTTCATCGTACTGATCTATTATCACTTTATTTGATTTATAATAGGCTTCACCTCTTTTATATGAGGTCTCTCCGCACACTTCTTTAATAATCGATTTATTCAATGTGAAACTCATTGCTTTGACACTTCCTTAATATAAAACCATTTTCTCTTACTTAACATTTTACATGCTCCACGAGAAAATATAAAATGTTGATTTAACAAAAGAAGATGCTTATTTATAAGCATCTTCTTCACTCTATCTCCATCAACCTCTTCGCCTCAAAATACAACACTTGAATAAACTTTTTCGTATTAATTCGCGTATGACCAGAAGATGCGAGTTCATCTTTCGTCATTTCTGTCATCCGTTTTCTAACTACGGTAAAATCGAAAAATTTTGGAGCATAGCTTTCAAATTTTGGATTTGAAAAGTCTGTTAATCCTAAAGAAGCCAAATGATTTAACGACTGATAAATAGCTCGACGTACTCTTTGTTCAGACGCTTTTTTCTCTTTATCAATATCCGCCTCTAAAGCTAAATCCCCTAATTTTCTTATCGTAATATGATGGAAAATTTCTTTTAACGCAGGAAAGCCAAACTCAAATGTCTGTGCCTTTTCTTGACCATATAAATATTCCAGCATACTAAGTAAATCTTTACTTCCATTCTCTCCCGCAATACCGAGTTCTGATAGTAAAAAGCGCCCTAAATCCCCTATCTTTTTTCCTTCTTGCACTGGTTCAGTACGCAATTGCGGTTTTTCCCACTGAAACACGTTATTCAATGATTTTTGAATATCGTGTATAGAACGCTCCAATCTAATACGCTCCATCACTTTGCGTACAACAGATACAACTTCGATTTTATTTAATGGTTTTGTAATATAATATTCTACACCAAGTGTATATGCCTCACCTATAAGCTGCTTCGATTCCACTTGAGAAATCATAATGATTTTCCCCGTGAAAGTTGACGCAATGTGACGAACTGTTTCAATTCCGTCCCTCATCGGCATCAACAAATCAATAAATAAAATATCTACTTTTTTAAAATTTAGTTGATCCGCCTCAATAAAAGCTCCGTCATCCGCCTCACCAATTACTTCTCCAAGATCTCCATCTTCAACAATTTGCGAAAGCATCGAACGGAAAACTTCATCATCGTCTACGATATAATAAAACAAATCTATTCCCCTTCCCGCTTTAAACTACCCTCTGGTAAACAAACGATAAACTTACATCCTCTTTTATTTTCTCGGCCTTCTAATCTCACTTCTCCGCCTAGCTCTGTTACCATTTCATTTATGTAAGAAAGCCCAATACCAGTTGACGGTGTTCCCGTTTGATCATACTTAGAAGTAAATCCTGGCTTAAATACTAATTTCTTATATTTTTGTGCACTACCAGGTCCATCGTCAATTACTTCAAAAAATATATGTTGATCTCTTTTATATAGCTTAATAATAATGACACCTTTATCTTCAATTGCTTCAACTGCATTTGCAGCGAGGTTATTAAAAATTGATAGAACTGTATACACGTGGTATGCAGCATGCTCACCTTCTATATGTTTAGAAAAACGTATATCCTTTTCTAGCATTTCAGCATACTTCTCGTTTATTCTAACAATCATTTCTGCTAACTCATGTCCTTCTACATATTCAGCCACATTTTTATCTAATAACAGTTTAGATAATCCTGCAAATATCCTTTGATTATCCTTTTTTATTTCATGCACTTCCCCCGCTATTTTCAATGCTGTTTTACTACTTGAATCAGCGCTTACTTGTAAATTTCGATATAGTTGATATGCTTCTTGTGTAATTAACTCCGCATTTTGTAACGTCTTTTTCAAATGAACAGATTCCACATATAAATTAGAAAGATGCATTAACATATTTTCATTTTCTTTTCGAACTTGCGATTCTTTTAATTTCGTTTCATATAAATTCATCATATTTAAAAAACCAAGTGCAAAGAAACTACGAAAAATAGCAATAATGATGAGTTTATTTACTTCAGAAATCGTTATTGTTGTACCTAGTACTAACATGTGATAAAACGCAAGTTCTGACATACTTGCAACAATTTCAATTGAAATCCCAAAGCATCCAATAATGATTGGTTTCTGATGGAACTTATTTACCCTGCAAAGCGAAAAAAAACTGCCATAAATAAAATAATAGAAGAACACAGGATAACGCAAATAAAATGATTCTGTCATATGAAATGAACCTTGCATGATCCAGTCAAGACATACTCGGAATAAGACTACAGATATACCAACAAGAATACCTGCAACTCCTGCTGGTACTCTTCTTAAAAATAATAATAAAAAGAAGAATAGCGGTGTACCGAAGCTAACTCGAAACGTATCATTAAAGGGATGAAAGTTCAGCTCCCCAGCAATCGGAACAACGACCATTAATATAATTAAAAGGGACATATCTTTCTTCCATAATTGATTCCAATTCAAAGGTGACACTTCCTATACTTTTTTTCAGTAGTAAAAGCGAAAGCCCGCTTATTGTTATAAACGGGCTTTTTTTCTATATTCTAACCTTTTCTACCGCTTTTATTTGGCGATACTCTGGCTTCCACATTGCTTCTTTCACTGCCATCTTGATATCGTTATCACTTAAGTTCACTCTTGCAACACCTTCTGCAACTGCAACTTTAGCTACTTCAATTGCAACCATTTCTGAGATATTACGTAATTCTTCGACCTCTGGTAAAATAGGTGCTCCTGGCTGACTTGTATCTACCATACTTGCAACTGCCTCAGCAGCTGCTGCGAACATTCCATCCGTCATGACACTTGCTCGTACTACAATTGTTCCAAGACCAAGACCTGGGAAAATAAGTGCATTATTTGATTGTCCAATCACATACGTTACACCGTTATATGTAACTGGTTCAAATGGACTTCCTGTTGCAACTAACGCTCTTCCTTCTGTCCACTCGATTAAATCTGCTGGTTTTGCTTCAGCAAGTGGCGTCGGATTCGACATTGGTAAAATAATTGGTCTTTCTACGTGAGAAGCCATTTCTTTAATAATCTCTTCTTTAAATGCACCTGCAACAGTAGATGTACCAATTAAAATTGTCGGTTTTACATGTTTCACAACTTCAGCAAGTCCGATCACATCATTTTCTTTCCACTCACTTACTTCTGCTTCTTTTCTTGCGTACGGAATTTGGAAATCAAGAAGATCTTCCATATTATCTGTAACTAACCCGTTACGATCAATACACCAGAAACGCTTATATGATTCTTCTTCAGATACGCCTACGCGGACCATCGCATCTCTAACTTGATCTGCGATACCGATTCCAGCCGTACCAGCACCAAATACAACAACGCGGTGTTCACTTAGCGGTACACCAGAAGCTTTCACTGCCGATAATACTGCCGCAAGTGAAACTGCACCTGTACCTTGAATATCATCATTAAACGTACAAACATCATGACGATATTTATCTAAAATTTTTCGTGCGTTACGAGAGCTAAAGTCTTCCCAATGTAAAAGTGCTTTCGGGAATTGTTTGTTTACCGCTTGTACAAACGTATCAATAAATTCATCGTAAGCTTCACCTGTTATACGAGGGTGACGATTTCCAATATAAAATGGATTGTTTAATAACTCCTCACGGTTTGTACCTACATCTAAAATTACCGGTAATACACGACTAGGATCGATTCCAACTGCAGCAGTGTAAACAGCTAATTTTCCGATTGCGATGTTAATACCACCAACGCCCCAGTCACCAATTCCTAATATGCCTTCTCCATCTGTTACAACGACTAAATCAATGTTCTCAGCTGTTGCATCGATATTCGTGAATGCTTCTTCAATACCTGATGGATCGTTAATTGATAAATAAACACCACGTGGTTTACGATATTCATGACTATATCTTTGAATTGCTACACCGACAGTTGGTGTATATACAATCGGTAACATTTCACGTAAATGATCTGTTAATATACGATAAAATAATACTTCATTTCGATCATGTAACGCAGTTAAGTATACATTCTTTAATAAATCATCCGGCTGAGAACTAAATTGTTCGTATGCTCGGCGTGCCTGTTCTTCTAACGTTAAAACCGCTGGCGGTAATAACCCTTTTAAACCTAACTCTTCTCTTTCATTTTGTGTGAAAGCTACCCCTTTATTTAAAAGTGGTGTTGATAATACTTCTGCTCCTCTTAATGTTGTTTCTAATGCACCATTAGAAGCTACTGTAAACTTGCTCATAACATCCCTACCTCTATTCATATATAGCATTTCTATATTGTAAACAAAAAAGAGGGGATTGTCCCCCTCTTCTTTTAATTTTTCTTTAAAAGAGTTGCTCCTGCAATCCCTGGGTGTGTCATTTCGAATGGATCTAGAATTAACTCTAAGTCTTCTTGTGACAATACACCATTTTTCACACAAAGTTCTCGAACGGATTGGCCTGTTGCAATTGCTTCTTTCGCAACGCGAGCTGCTGCTTCATAACCGATATGAGGGTTCACGGCTGTAATAATT